>JBIQML010000441.1:0-4669 GCA_044463405.1 Nakamurella lactea
TCGCGAACCCGACGGACAGCGAGTGCCGCCGGGAGTGACGGGCGGCGAGGCGGGCCAGCGGGATCGCCAGCACCCCGGCCCCGATGATCGACGCGGTCTGCGCGAAGCCCGCGTACTCCGCCTGCCCGGTGAGGTTCTCGGCCAGCAGCCCGCCGACGGCGAAACCCACCGCGATCCCGACGCCGGAGAACAGTTGCGCGAGCGAGAGCTTCCACTGGTTGCCGGCGAACACCCGGGACGAGTCGGTGGTCGTCATGGGTCCTCCAGCGAGGGCTCGGCGATGCCCGGGCGCGGATCTTGCCCGGCCTCGCGGGGACCGACCGTTACCGGCCGGGTGGACCAAGGATTGGCGCGCGACGCCTTGCGGGGCAGCCTAACCGACGCGCCGCGGCCCCTTGGACGGGACCGGCGCTCCGCGTGGCTGGTGGACAGCGATGTGCCGCCGGTCGGTGATCGTCATCGGCGATCGAATCGCCGGGACCCGGCAGCGTCGGCGCCGATAGAACGCAACCAGTTTTCGTAGAACCCTTGACACCTGCCGCGGGCGAGCCTAGCTTTCATCCCATTGTAACGAAAGCAGCCAGCGTTGTAATTGAGGCGCCGGCTCCGAAGGAAGCTTGGCATCGACATCGTGACACCTGTGAACGTGCCCCCTGCCGCCGCCGCCCCCGGCGGTCGCGAGCGAAACGCCGCGCTGTGCGCGGTGACCCTCCGCGACCAGGGGCCGGCGACCGTCGCCGACCTGGCCGGCCGGACGGGCCTGTCCCGCCCGACCGTGGAGGCCGGCCTCGACCTGATGGTCCGGCGGGGCCTGGTGTCCACGATGACGGAGCTGACCGGCGGCGGCCGCGGCATGGGCCGCCCGGCCAGGGTGTACGAGTTCCGGTCGGACGCAGGGCATGTGGTGGCGGTCGACGTGGGCGTGCATCGGGTCAGGGTGGTGGTCGCCGACCTGGCCGGCCATGTCCACGGCTGGCTGGACGAGCCCACCGACGACGGCGACGTCGGGCCGAGGCGGATGGCGGCCGTCACCGGGATGATCGGGCGCTGCCTGGCCGACGCCTCGCTGCCGGCCGGTGAACTGTCCGGCATGGGCATCGCCGTGACCGGGATGGTCGGTCCCGACGGCCGGCTGATCGTCTCGCGCAACCTTCCCGATTGGGAGGGCGTGGACGTCGGCGGTCGCCTGCAGCGAGAGTACGGCTGCCCCGTGTCGGTGGAGAACGACATCCGGATGGCTGCGCTGGCCGAGCACCGGCTGGGTGCCGCCCGGCTGGCCGACGACGTGGTGTACCTGTTTGCCGGGCATCGGATCTCGATGGGGTTGATCCTGGGCGGAGAGCTGCGCCGCGGGCACCACAGCGCCGCCGGCGAGATGGGAGGGGTCGCGTTCTCCGCGAGCGTGGACGAGCACCGGGATCAACTGAAGTGGACCTCCGGCGGAACTGGCGAGGAGGTATTCCGGCTGGCGGCCGAGGGCGACAAGGTGGCCCGGGCCGAGGTCGGGCGGTTCGCCTCGGGCCTGGCCAAGGGCATCGCGATCGTGGCGATGGCCATCGACCCGGATCTCATCGTGATCGGTGGGGGACTGTCCCGGGCCGGCGGCGTGCTGCTCGATCCGCTCCGGACGGCGGTCAACGACCTGATCACGGTCCCGGTCACCCCGTCGATCGTCGCCTCGGAGTTCGGCGCGGAGTCGGTGGTGCTCGGGACGCTGGTGCACGCCTTCCGGGTCGCATCGCCCGGCCTGTACGGGGACGGCAGCATCCGGGAGCCGGCCGTCGACGTGGCGGGTCTGCGCGCGCTGACGCAGGGAACAGCGGCGTGAGCGGATACCCGTCACCGCCGCTGAGACTCGGGATCGTCGGGGTGGGTGCCCGGTCGTCGCTGGTGCGGCACGCCGTCGAGGCGGCGTGGGGGAGCGTCGTCGCGATCGCCGACCCGGACCCGGCCGGACGGGCCCGCGGAGCGCAGATGTTCGGGCCGGATGTGGTGGGGCACCATGACTATCGGGACCTCATCGCGGGCGGTGGCGTGGACGCCGTGTTCGTCACGTCACCGGACGACACCCACGGCCCCGTCACCGTCGACCTGCTCCGTGCCGGCATCCCCGTCTACCTGGAGAAGCCGATCGCGATCACCCTGGCGGACGCGGACGCCATCCTGGACGCGGCGGCGGTGACGGGAACCCCGCTGTACGTGGGCCACAACATGCGGCACATGGCGGTGGTCCGCCTGATGAAGCAGATCGTCGACCGCGGCGACATCGGCGAGGTCAAGGCGATCTGGTGCCGGCACTTCGTCGGCAACGGCGGCGACTACTACTTCAAGGACTGGCACGCCGACCGGTCCAAGTCCACCGGGCTGCTGCTGCAGAAGGGCGCGCACGACATCGACGTGATCCACTACCTGGCGGGCGGCTACACCACGCTGGCCAGCGGCATGGGCGCGCTGAGCGTCTACGGCCAGATCACCGACCGGAGGGAACGCCCGGGACACCTGATGCCGGAATGGTTCTCGCTGGACAACTGGCCTCCCCTTTCCCAGACCGGGCTGAATCCCGTGGTCGACGTCGAGGACCTCTCGATGATGCACATGAGCCTGGGCAACGGGGTGCTCGCCTCCTACGAGCAGTGCCACTTCACCCCCGACTACTGGCGCAACTACACCGTGATCGGCACCGAGGGGAGGCTGGAGAACTTCGGCGATTCCGCCGGCGGTGTCGTGCGGGTGTGGAACCGCCGCGTGTTCTACCGGCCCGAGGGCGACGCCGAGTATCCGATCGTGGGCGACGCCACCGGCCACGACGACGCCGACCAGCGCACCGTCGAGGAATTCGTCAACTACGTCACCGCCGGGAAGGCGACCCTCACCTCGCCCATCGCGTCCCGGCAGGCCGTCGCCGCCGGCCTCGCCGCCACCGAATCGCTGCGCCACGGCTCGATCCCGGTGCGCGTGCCGCCGGTGGACCCCAGCGTGTCCGCTCGTCTGGAAACGGGCGGTCCGACAGAGAAATACCCGGGTTAGCCGCTGCAACGGCCAACCCGGGCCACATCACCCCTCGGTTCCGCTGAAAGGAGAAACGATGCGAAGAATCATCCTAGCCGCCGGCGTGACGCTGGCGGCCGCCGCTCTCGTCGCGGGGTGTTCCTCGGGTGGGTCCGGTTCGGGAGGCAGCGCCTCCCCGGGCAGCACCGCGTCGGCCGGTGACGGGAGCGCATCGGTCAGCGCCCCGTCCGGGAGCGGGTCCGCCGCCTCGTCCGGGTCCGCCGGGTCCGCCGCCTCGTCCGGGCCCTCCGGGTCCTCCGGCTCGGCGGCAGATCCGTCGGGCGCCGCCGGCGCCGACCACGACATGACGGCGACCATCACCTACGCGCTGTGGGATCAGAACCAGGTGGCGGCCATCAAGGCGAACCTGAAGGGATTCAACAAGGAGTACCCGAACATCACGGTCAACGTCGACGTGACGCCGTGGGGAACCTACTGGACCAAGCTGCAGACCGAGGCGTCCAGCGGAACCCTGCCCGACCTGTTCTGGATGAACGGGCCCAACTTCCAGCTGTACGCGTCGAACGGGAAGATCGAGCCGATCACCGCGCAGGTCGACTCCGGCGCGATCGATCCCGCCAACTACCCGTCCTCGCTGGACGAGATGTACACCCTGGACGGCGTGCAGTACGGCGTGCCGAAGGACTTCGACACCATCGCCGTGTGGGTGAACAAGGCGCTGTTCGACAAGGCAGGCGTGGATCTCCCGCAGCCGGGCTGGACCTGGGACGACTTCCAGAAGATCGGTGCGGAGATCTCCCAGAAGCTCAAGGCGGACGGCGATTACGGCGCCGCGGCGGGGATGGACGGCCAGACCACCTACTACAACACGATCCTGCAGGCGGGCGGCTACGTCGTCTCCCCGGACGGCAAGACCTCCGGCTACGACACCCCGGAGGCGAAGGCGGGCATCCAGTTCTGGACCGACCTGATCGAATCCGGCGCCTCGCCGACCATGGCGCAACTCACCGAGACCAGCGCCGATCAGTGGTTCCTGTCCGGCAAGCTCGCCATGTACCAGGGCGGCGACTGGTTCCGGGCCGCGCTGATCGGTAACAAGATCGAGAAGGACGTCGTCGTGGTACCGCTGCCCAAGGGCAAGCAGCAGGCCACCGTGATCCACGGGGTGGCGAACGTGGTGGCGGCCGGCAGCAAGCACAAGGAGGCGGCGCAGGCGCCCCAGGCATACCTGGCCAGCCAGCCGGCGCAGCAGCAACAGGGCGACATGGGCGCGATCATCCCGGCGTTCAACGGAACCCAGCAGGGATTCATCAAGTCCATGCCGTCTGCGAACCTGCAGGTGTTCCTGGACGAGCTCGACTACGCCAAGCCGCTGCCGATCTCCAAGAACACTGCGGCGTGGAACGCCCTGGAGACCAAGCTGTTGCCGGACGCGTTCTCCGGAGCCAAACCCGTGGGGACGGTGCTGCAGCAGCTGGGCGCCCAGATGGATGCGGCGCTGGCCAAGGAGTGACGCGGTGGCCAGTGGAGCGCGGGCCGGGACCGCAGCCGACCCCGGGCAGGTCGCCCGGGGCGGCTCGGGCCGTGACGGGCCTGTGGCCGGCGGGCCGAGCGGCCGGCGCTCGGTGCGTGGTGCGGGACCCGGCGCCCGGTCGGGACG
>JBIQML010000442.1:0-4661 GCA_044463405.1 Nakamurella lactea
GAACCGCGCACACAGGGTGGTCGCGGCGTCGAATTACTCAGCTGCGCGGAAGAATGCCAGGGAGAACACGCTGCTGCGTGCGGTTGGTGGCTCCCTGTGACTGTGAAGCCCACGGACATCGAGGCTCATGTGCGATCGACGCTGCTGGCCCTCGGCGATCCGGTCGTGACAAAGGTTCCGAATCCGCGCCCGTCACGCTTCATTCGGGTGTCTGCCGCAGGCGGCGGCCGAGCGAACCTGGTTCAGTCCCGCCCGTTCGTGATCGTGGAGTGCTGGGCTGCGGATACCGTCGCGGCATCGGATCTCGCTTCAGATGCCTGGGGCCGCATTGAGACCGCCTACGGCCCGGACGTGCCGATGACGATGCCCACGGATTTCCCTGACCCAGAGTCGGGCCAGGCGCGCTACCAGTTCACGGCGCAGCCGGTGATCGATCTGGAGGAGTCATGAGCATGATCAAGCACCCGGCGCTCGACGTGTGCCTCCAGGTGCCTGCCGGCGCCATGAAGAGATGGCTAGCCGCGGGGTGGATCGACGTAAGCCCGGAGCCGACGCCCATCGTCGCGTGGGGCGGCGAGACCGTGCGCGATGTCGAACCGCCTGAGTCGAAGCCTGACCCGAAGCCGCGTCCCGCGAAGCGCCCCCGTCGCAAAAAGCAGTAGCCGCGACCACAACTGAATACTCACCGAGGGCCTGCGAAACCTCTCGGAAGGAATCGTCATGGCTCCCCAGACGAAGAACGTCGCGGCTGTCAAGCCGTCCAAGACCACCGGCGGCATCTCCTATGCGCCACTCGGATCGCCGCTGCCTACCGACGCCTCGACGGCGCTGGACGGCGCGTTCAAGCCGCTCGGCTACATCGGCGATGACGGTGTGCAGCCGTCGCGTGACACGTCGATCGAGAAGGTCAAAGCGTGGGGCGGCGATGTGATCGCGGCCCTGCTGACCGACGACTCGCAGTCGTTCGTGTTCAAGCTGCGCGAAGTTTTCGCGCAGAACGTGAACGAGTTCGTGTACGGCGCGGAGAACGTCGTCGTCACGCCCGCAACCTCGGGCGCCGGCACCAAGACCGCGATCCAGGACAAGGCATACAAGCCGGACGACTGCATCCTCGTCATCGACGGCTTCCACGGCGGCAAGAAAATGCGCGTCGTGATCCCGGCCGCGGACTCGGTGGTCACCGCCGAGGACCCGTATGTGGACGGCAGTGTGACCGGCTACGAGGTGACGGTCGAGGCCCTCAAGGACGCGAGCGGCGTCCGCGCGTATCGCTATTACGAGAACGACGACCGGCTGCCGGCCGACGAGTCTTCGAGTTCCTCCGGCGCGTAGCGCCACAGATCACCGTGGCGGGGTATTCCTCGCAGGCCCGCCCCGCCACGGTGTCCTTCGGGCCTGCGCAGAATCCGAAAGGGCCTGCGATGTTTCAGATTCCACAGTCCAAGAAGTCGATCAAACAGAACCGATTCGAGTTCGCGATCGGTGACCGCGAGCTGAGCGTGCCGCTCCTGCAATTCGCGCCCGTCGAGGCCGCCGAGCTGCTGGAGCAGGGGAAGCAGGTCGCGGCATTCCTGTCGATGTGTGAGAACGACGACGCTCGTGACGCTGTGCGGGGTCTCGACGGCGAGCAGTTCGGTGCGCTAGCAAAGGCCTGGCAGGAGGCGTCGAACGTTGACGCGGGGGAATCGCCGGCCTCGTCCGACTGATCCGAGATCACGGCGAGGCCATCGAATACGACCTGATCGCGCTCGGTCTCCGGCTGAGATGGCTTGGGACCGACGCGCTGTCGTGGCGTGACCTGCTGGTGGTCGTCAAGCGGTCGCCGCGGGGTTCGGCGCTGCGCAGAGAACTGGACCCGGCTGACGCCTACAGCGCCGAGCTGGAGGTGCTGCGGCTGATCGAGTTCCAGGTCCGCAAGTCGGTGTGGATCCAGACCACCGACGCACAGAAGGGGCGCAATCGGCCCGAGCCGCTGCGCTTCGCATGGGAGCCAGCGACGGAGCCGGATTCGTTCGGCATGGACGTGATGGACACCGCGGAAATGGCTCGCCGTCTGGGATGGCCAGCACCAACTCAATAGCGATCAGGGGGTGAGGTCATGGCACTCTCCGGTCCCGAACTCGCCGCCGCGTACGTCTCAGTCTCGCTCAACACGGGCGGCCTGGGCGACTCGATCAAGAAGGAGCTGGGTGCCGCTGGTGACGCGGGCGGCAAGGTCGCGGGCGACAAGGGCGGCACGTCGCTGCTCGATCGCCTCGGCGGGGTGCTGAAGAAGGGCGTGCTCGCAGTGGGCGCCACGGCGGGTGGCCTGCTGGCGACGTCTCTTGTCAAGGGCTGGGGGCGCCTGACGTCGATCGAGAACGCCACGGCGAAGCTCTCCGGCCTGGGCAACTCGGCCGAGACGGTCGCGAGCATCATGGACAACGCCCTCGCCAGCGTGAAGGGCACGGCGTTCGGACTGGACGAGGCCGCCACCACGGCTGCGAGTGTGGTCGCGGCCGGGATCAAGCCTGGCAAGGACCTTCAGGGCGTCCTCCAGACCGTCGCCGACACCGCGACCATCGCCGGTAAGAGCATGGCGGACACGGGCGCGATCTTCGGATCGGTCGCGGCCCGCGGCAAACTCCAGGGTGACGACCTAATGCAGCTCCAGTCCGCAGGCGTCCCGGTCTTGGCCATGCTCGCGAAGCACTACGGCATCACCGCTGCTGCCGCCTCGGAGATGGTGTCTAAGGGCCAGGTCGACTTCGAGAACTTCAATGCAGCGCTGCAAGAAAACCTAGGTGGCGCCGCGCTCAAGTCCGGCGAGACCACGCAGGGCGCGTTGAAGAACATGTGGGCCGCGTTCGGCAGGTTCGGCGCCGAGCTGTCCGGCCCAGCGTTCGGCGGTGCGAAGACGTTCTTCGGCGGCGTGACGACACTGGTCGACGGACTCACCGCGAAGGTCGGCCCGGCGATGGACAAGATCCACGACGCTGTCGGCCCGGCGATGTCGAAAGCCCTGGACGTGGGCAAGAAGGCATGGAAGGCGTTCTCCGACACCGCTGGTCCGGTTTTCAAGAGCTTGACGGACGCCGCCGCGCCGGGGTTCAAGAAGCTGTGGGACGCGATCGTGCCACTTGCGAAGCCGCTCATGGACGTGTTGTCCGCGCTCTCGCCGGTGAAGCTGATCTTCGAGGCGATCAAGCCGCTGTTGCCGCAGATCGGCGACCTGATCGGCTCGCTCGCGGGCTCACTCGCGGGCTTCCTCGGCGACGCGCTGAAGTCGGTGACGCCGCTGTTGCAGAAGATCGCCGATGTGATCGGCAAACTGATCGCCATCGCGACGCCGCTGATCGCCTCCCTCCTGCCGCCATTGAACGACTTGATCCAGAAGTTGGCGCCACTACTGGATGTGGTGCTGGCGGCGCTACTGCCGGTCGTCGACGCCCTGGTCGGCCTGCTGGCTCCGGCCCTCGATGCGATCGTTCCGGTGGTCCAGGGCGTGCTGGATGCGGTCGGCCCGATTATCGAGGCCGTCATGGACATCTTCGGCGGCCTGATCGACTTCCTGACCGGGGTGTTTTCCGGCGACTGGTCGAAGGCATGGGATGGGATCAAGGCGATCTTCAAGGGCGTGTGGGATGCCGCGGTAGCGATCGTGCAGGGCGCGTGGTCGATCCTGAAGGGCATCTGGGACACGATCGCGGGCGTATTCCGCTCCGTCGTCCTGGATCCCCTGAAGGCCGCGGTCGGCTGGCTGAAGTCCAACATCATCGACCCGATCGTCAACGCCTTCACCGCGGCGTGGGATGGGGTCAAGAAGGTCTGGAACGTGGTCGCGGGATGGTTCGACACCTATGTGTGGCAGCCGCTGAAGAAGACCTGGGACTGGATCAACAGGAATTTCATCACCCCGCTGGTGGACGGCTTTACCGGGGCCGTGAATCTGATCAAGAGCGCCTGGCAGGGCATCATCGACTTCTTCAAATCCATCGTGAACGGCATCATCACCGGAATCAACACCCTGATCCACGCGATCAACGGGATCACGGGCGCGCTGTCATCGGTCTGGACATGGACCGGGCTGCCGGGCATTCCACACATCCCTGATATCCCACGGCTGGCTAAGGGCACCGACTTCTGGCCCGGTGGCGCGGCGATCATCGGCGAGGCTGGCCCTGAGCTGGTGAACCTGCCGCGCGGCTCGCAGGTCACCCCGGCGTCGGAGACTGCGGCGCTCCGATCCGGCATGCAGGGCGGCCCGAAGACCATGACCGTCGTGGTCAACCTCGACAGTCGCCGGATCGGCCGCGCGACTGCACCGGTGATCGCGAGCGAGCTACGGGTCTCCACGGGCGCGCTTCGGTGATCGGCGCGCGGCTGATCGGGAGGTGACCGGGTGACCGGCTTCAACGCGGACGTCCCGTACAACGCGGAGCTCTACTACAACGGCGGCGTGCCGGCGATCATGGTCGCGGCCACTGCGGCGGTCGAGGTCGAGGCGACGGCCAGCCTGGACCAGCACTACCGGCACTGGCTGGATGCGGCCGCGCCCGTCGAAGCCGGAACCTCAGCATCGGTCGCGCTCACCATCGCAGCCGGGGCGACATCGGATATCGCCGTCGACGCCGAGGCGACCGCAGTCGTCGCGAGGACCGCGGGCGCCGCTGTCGCGGCCG
>JBIQML010000443.1:0-1197 GCA_044463405.1 Nakamurella lactea
GATCCGGGTTCCGGACCAGGTGCTGGCGGACGCCGAGCGCGCGCTGGACCCGGGGCTCCGGGCGGCGCTGGACGAGTCCATGGACCGGGCCCGTCGCGGGCACGCCGCCCAATTGCCGGCCGAGACGCGCACCGAACTGGCCCCGGGCGGTGTCGTCACCCAGCGGTGGATCCCGGTCCGCCGGGTGGGGCTGTACGTGCCGGGAGGGCTCGCGCTGTACCCGTCCAGCGTGATCATGAACGTCGTCCCCGCCCAGGTCGCCGGCGTGCAGCAGATCGCCGTCACCTCGCCACCACAGCGGTCCAACGGCGGCTGGCCGGACCCGACCGTGCTGGCGGCCTGCGCCCTGCTGGGCGTCACGGAGGTGTACGCCGCCGGCGGTGCGCAGGGTATCGCGCTGCTGGGTTACGGCAGCGCACCGAGCGCCGGCCCGGCCACCGATCCCAGCCGTGGCGGTGACGAGCCATCTGGCGAACCCGCGATCGAGCCGGTGGATGTGATCACCGGTCCGGGCAACGTGTACGTCACCGCGGCGAAGCGCGCGCTGCGCGGCATCGTGGCGATCGACTCCGAGGCCGGTCCCACCGAGATCGCCGTTCTGGCAGACGGTTCGGCCGACCCGGAATTCGTGGCGGCCGACCTGATATCCCAGGCGGAGCACGACCCGAACGCCGCCAGCGTGCTGATCACCCCCTCCGCCGCGCTGGCCGACGCCGTGGACCGCCTGCTGGCGGGCATGGTGGCCGCGACCAGGCACTCGGACCGGGTGCGCACGGCGCTGACCGGGCCGCAGTCCGCGGCCGTGCTGGTCGCGAGCATCGACGACGCCGTCGCGGTGGCGGACGCCTACGCGGCCGAGCACCTGGAGGTCCAGACGGCCGATGCCCCAGCGGTGGCATCCCGCATCCGCAACGCCGGCGCGATCTTCGTCGGGCCGTACTCGCCGGTCTCGCTGGGCGACTACTGCGCCGGCTCCAACCACGTGCTGCCCACCTCCGGCGGTGCCCGGTTCTCCGCCGGCCTCGCCACCACCACCTTCCTCAAGCCGGTGCAGGTGGTGGAATACGACCGTGCCGCCCTGCGCGAGGTGGCCGCCGCGATCGACACCCTCAGCGCGGCCGAGAACCTCCCGGCGCACGGCGAGGCGGTCCGGGTGAGGTTGGCGCCGTGAGTGATGCCGGAGCGGGTGAGGCCCGT
>JBIQML010000443.1:1207-4625 GCA_044463405.1 Nakamurella lactea
TGCGGAGCGAACGATCGGGCGCCGTGAGCGAGCAGCAGGAGGCCGCAGCCGTCACCCTCGGCGAGCGGGTCTCGCTGGAGGATCTGCCGCTGCGCGAGGATCTGCGCGGCAAATCCCCGTACGGGGCGCCGCAGATCGACGTCCCGGTGCGCATCAACACCAACGAGAACCCCTTCCCGCCCTCGCCGGCGCTGGTGGCGGACCTGGTCGCCTCGGTGGCCTCCGCCGCGGAGAACCTCAACCGGTACCCGGACCGGGACGCGATCGCGCTGCGCGAGGATCTGGCCAGCTACCTGACGGGATCGACCGGGATCCCCGTCACCGCCCGAAACGTCTGGGCCGCCAACGGATCCAACGAGATCCTTCTGCACCTGCTGCAGACCTTCGGCGGGCCGCGGCGGACCGCCCTCGGGTTCGAACCGTCCTATTCGATGCACCCGATCATCGCCTCCGGGACCCGCACCAGCTGGCTGAGCGCTCCCCGCCGGCCGGACTTCGGCCTGGACATCGACGCCGCGGTGGTCGAGGTGTCCGAACGCCGGCCGGACATGCTGTTCGTCACCAGCCCCAACAACCCCACCGGGGGCGCGCTGACCCCGGACGAGATCCGCCGGCTGGTCGAAGCGGCCCCTGGCATCGTGGTGGTCGACGAGGCCTACGCCGAGTTCGCCGCCGTCACCGGGGCGCGCAGCGCGATCTCGCTGATCGAGGACTTTCCCGCGCAGGTCGTGGTGTGCCGCACCATGAGCAAGGCGTTCGCCTTCGCCGGTGGCCGGCTCGGTTACCTGGCCGCCGCCCCCGCCGTGGTCGACGCGCTGGCGCTGGTGCGGTTGCCCTATCACCTGTCGGTGCTGACTCAGGCGGCGGCCCGGGCCGCGCTACGGCACGCCGACGACACGCTGGCCTCCGTGGCCGCCCTGGTGTCGGAGCGGGAGCGGGTCGCGCAAGCGCTGCGCGACAACGGGTTCGATGTGATCCCCTCGGATGCGAACTTCCTGCTGTTCGGCCGCTTCGACGCGCCGGCGATATGGCGGGCGATGGTGGATCGCGGCGTGCTGCTGCGGGACGTCGGCATCCCGGGGTACCTGCGGGTCAGCATCGGCTCGCCGCCGGACAACGACACCTTTCTGGACGCCTTCCTCGGCACCGTTGCCAGTACCGTTATCACGGCCCGCACGAGCGGGATCGCCCACCTGGGGGACAGAGCATGACGACCAGTTCCGCGGCGCCGCGCACCGCCCGCATCGAGCGCGCCACCGGCGAGACCTCGGTGATGGTGGGGATCGACCTGGATGGCAGCGGCCAGGTCGAGATCTCCACCGGCGTACGGTTCTTCGACCACATGCTGACCGCATTCGGGGTGCACGGCTGCTTCGATTTGACCGTGCAGTCCTCCGGTGACGTGGACATCGATGCGCACCACACCGTGGAGGACACCGCGATCGTGCTGGGTCAGGCGATCGGCCAGGCGCTGGGCGACAAGGCCGGGATCCGCCGGTTCGGTGACGCCTTCGTGCCGATGGACGAGACGCTGGCGCACGCCGCGATCGACGTCTCCGGCCGGCCGTTCTGCGTGCACACCGGCGAGCCGGACGGAGTGCTGGGCTTCACCGTGGGCGGCAACTACCCGGCGGTGCTGAACCGTCACGTCTTCGACTCGCTGGCCTTCCACGCGAGGATCGCGCTGCACGTGCGGGTGCTGTACGGGCGGGACCCGCACCACATCTGCGAGGCGCAGTACAAGGCGGTCGCTCGGGCGCTCCGCGCCGCGGTGGAGCCCGACCCGCGGGTCACGACCGTGCCCTCCACCAAGGGAGTGCTGTGAGCGACGCCGAAGCGAGATCGCCGGGCGACGGAGTCGCAGCGGCGGTTCGCGGAGCGCGGAGCGAACCATTGGGTACCGTCAGCGACGCCGGAGCGCGGAGCGAACGGACGGGGCGCCGATGAACTGGGTTCCGTACCTGCTGTTCCCGGTGGCGGCCTTCTTCGGGGCCGGCGCCGTGTCCATTTGGCGCACCGACCATCGCGGCGCGGCGGTGGTGCTGGTCCTGATCGCGGCGGCCCTGGTGGTCGCGGCGATCCTGTGGCTGATTCCCGCGTCGTGAGGTCGTCATGAAGCGGATCGTCGTGCTGGACTACGGGTCGGGAAATCTGGCGTCGGCCCGGCGCGCCCTGCAGCGGATCGGCGCGGACGTCACCGTCACCGCCGATTTCGACGCCGCCGTGCAGGCGGACGGCCTGGTGCTGCCCGGTGTCGGGGCCTTCGCGGCGTGCATGGCGGGCATCCGGGCGGTGCGCGGCGATCGGATCGTCGGCCGGCGGCTGGCCGGATCCCGCCCGGTGCTTGGCATCTGCGTGGGCATGCAGGTGCTGTTCGCCGAAGGGGTGGAGCACGGCGAGCGCACCGAAGGGATGGCCGAGTGGCCGGGCACCGTGGAGCGGTTGCAGGCGCCGATCGTGCCGCACATGGGGTGGAACACGGTGACCGCGGGGGAGGGGTCCGACCTGTTCGCCGGGCTGGACGGGACCGCCCGGTTCTACTTCGTGCACTCCTACGCGGCGCGCCGGTGGGAACTGGAGGTCACCGGTCGGTTCCGGCCCCCGGTGGTCAGCCACGCGGCGCACGGCGGTGACGAGTTCGTCGCGGCGGTCGAGAACGGGCCGCTGTGGGCGACGCAGTTCCACCCGGAGAAGTCCGGCGACGCCGGCGCCGTGCTGCTGGAGAACTGGCTGCGCTCCGTCTGAGCCCGGCCGGTCCGATCGGTCGGCAGGGGCTCGACAGCCGTCCCACCGGCCGCTACAGTCGAACCTGTGTTCGGTAAGGATGTCGGGGAGGATCGGCGTGGCAGCGCGGAGGAGCGCTCCCGCGTGGTCGCCGACCTGCGGCGCAGGATCGGCGGGATGGGTGCGGTCGCCCCGGCTGGGCCGGCCGCGCCGCCACCGTCCGGGCCGGCGGTACCCGACACGCTGGCCGTGCCCGGCCCGCTGACCGCGGTCCTGCCGCGTGGCGGGATCCCGCGTGGCAGCGTGGTGAGCCTGGCCAGCACGGCCCCGGGCGGGGGCGGTGCCACCAGCCTGCTGCTGTCCCTGCTCGCCGCCCCCCGTGGCACCTGGGCCGCCGTGGTCGGCCTCCCCGATCTCGGGTTGCTGGCCGCCGCCGAACTGGGCGTCGACCTGGACCGGCTTGGTCTCATCCCCGATCCGGGACCGGATGCGCTGCAGGTGCTCTCGGTCCTGGCGGACGGCGTCGACGTGATCGCCACGGCCGCCCCGGCGAACCTACCACCGGCCCGGCAGCGGGTGCTGACCGGCCGCCTGCGACAGCGCGGCACGGTGCTGCTGGTGATGGGTCGCTGGCCGGGGGCGGACCTGACGATGACGGTCCGGGACGTGCGCTGGTCGGGCATCGGGCAGGGAC
>JBIQML010000444.1:0-4624 GCA_044463405.1 Nakamurella lactea
TGGTGTCGAGTTGGAACGCGGCGCATCTCGTGTTGCCCGTGTACGTGGACTGGAACACGACGGTCGAGCTGCCGCTCGGCGGCGACAGGATGATGGCCGACGCGTAGCGTGCTTCCGAGCCCAGTCTGGACACGGCGATGCTGATTTGCGCGGAGGTGTCGGTGATGCCCTGAACCTTGGCGGTGCTCCGGTAGATGGACACCATGGCCCCCGTGAACAGCGCCAGGAATATGCCCATGATCGCCATCGACACCACCAGCTCCATGAGCGTGATGCCCGCATCGTCGGCGACGGCACGACGGCGGATCTGTGTATTGCGGCGGCGGGTCATCACGACCACGTCCACTTCGCTGAGCTGGGATTGTTGCCGCCGCTGCCGCTTGACCAGCTTGTTGTCACGGAGTACGAGTAGCCGCCGCCCCATCCGCCGCTACCGGAACGGGCTGCCAGCAGGTACCTGCCATCTCCTGATTTGATGGTGTCATCCGCGTCCATCGTCCATTGCTGAGACTTGTCGTTCGGATTGCATGATTCAAGGGTTGGAACGTTGCCGTTTCCGGAGTCCTCCAAGCACCTCTCGGTTCCGCTTCGGGTCGTGCGAAGGGTTTTGTCGCCCTGTAGCGTCCAGGTGGTCTTCGATGTATCCAGGGACACGTTCCAAGACGACCTTCGGAGGTAGTAGCTGGGATATTGGACGCTGCGCAACGCTCCCGTTGTCGACGTCATCGGCGCAGCCGTCACCGTCCACTGCATGGTGGCGCTGACGGACGAGTTTTCGGAGTCGCTTACCGTCACGGTCGCTGTGAACGGTCCTGCCGCGGTAGGTGTACCGGTCACGACACCGGCACGGCTCATCGTGAGCCCCGAAGGCAGCCCGCTCGCCGTGAACGTGTACGGGGCGGTACCGCCGCTGGCCGAACCGCTCACATCCACGTTGACAGCAGTGCCCACCTGCGCAGCACGGGGAGACGGCGACAGTGACAGCGCAAGATCCGACGCCACCGTCCAGCTGACTGTGCGCTCGCCGGTGGCGCCACCAGCGTCTTCGATCCGCAGCAGGACCTGGCCGCTTCCGTGACGTTGCGGTACTCCAGCGAGCGCGGCGTCGGCGCCCAACGTCACGCCGTCGGGCAGCGTGCCGCCAACCTGGGTCACGATGCACGGTCCCCAACTGCAGCTCACGCTCAGCGGGGTCTTGACCTCCGAGTGCTGTTTCCAGGTCACCGATGAGGGGCCGTCGATGGTCGGAGCGGACACCTGAGTCCACTGGAATGTGGTGCTGTCGGAACGGCTTTCTGCGTCGGATATGGCGATGGTGATACTGCCGCTCGTGGCGCTGCCGGGTAGCGTGCCGGTGATGGTCGCGGACATCCCACCGGACGGGTCCGGCGTCGGATCCGGCGTCCAGGTGAGACCGGGCGGCAGTCCGGAAATGTTGCTGGGCCAGGTGCAGGGGACTGCGGGGTCGCAGATGGCCTGGATCGCCAGCGATACGGGCGCACCGGATCGCCAGATCTGGTCGCCCGGATTGACGACCACGGGGCCGTCGGTGGAGATCCATCGGAAGGGGTCGGTGGTGGCTAAGGCTCCGGCACTGTCCGTCACGGTGACAGCGATGGCAGGAACGACGGCCTTCTGGCTGGGGGCGATGCCGGTGATCTGACCGCTCGCAGGGTCGATCTGCAGCCAGTTCGGCAGTCCGTTCGCGGAGAATGTGCACGGCACGTTCTCGCAGTCGGCCTCGATGGCCAGCGTGGCCGCGGACCCCGGCGTGGTGCGCTGGTCGCCCGGGAAGGTGATGGACGGCGGCGGGAAGACGACGATCGCCAGAGACTGCGTCGAATCCTGCCCGGTGACGGCATCCGTCGCGGTGACGGTGACGGTCGCCGACCCGACAACCAGCGGAGTCCCGGTGACTTCGTATCCCTCCGTCGCGTTGCCGGTGATGGCCAAGCCGTCGGGCAGCGCCCCGTCGATGGAGATGGCGTAGTCGCCGGTTCCACCGGTGACTGTGAGCGGTGTCGACGGCACGGGGAAGCCCACCGTCGCGTGCAGTTCGGATAGTGGCCCGAGGTCGATGGGCCCGACGACCGTCCATTGGAAATCGTCGCTCTGCTGGTCCATCTTCGCGTCGGTGACGGTGACGGTGGTCGCCACAGCGCCGGGGGGGCCTTCGGCAATGCCCGTGATCGAACCGTTGGTGGGCTCAGCCCAGTCGCGGTGCAGCTCGAGGCCGGCAGGAAGCTGGTCGGTGGACCAGATGAGGTTCGGTACGCCGCCGGTCAGCGTGCAGATCGGGTCGCCGGTCACGGTGGTGGCGGCCCGCGAGAGTCGGACGTTCACCGGTTGTCCGATCACAATGATCTGATCCTGGCAGTCGGACAGTCCCAGCGGCGTCGACTGATCGATCTCCGGGTTGAACTCGGGGTCGATGTTGAAGTTCAGCAGCAGGTCGCCGATCTGGTAGCACGTGCCGCTGTCGCACGATCTGTCCTTCCAGGTAACGGCTACCACCACACGGGTGAACAAGATGACGTCGCCCGCGCTGTCCTTATCGCACGGCAGAGATCGTGCATCGTGCTCCGAATTGTCCCGGTAGCAGTGACCGACGATGTAGTTCACCTCGTAGTCGACGCCGCCGATCGATTGCGTCACCGGCGAGGTCGGAAGGTTCGCCGTCGATGCCGCTGTCGCGGTGGCGTCCCATGCCGGTTCCATGGTGGCGATCCAAGGTGCCACGGGACCGGTAGAGAACTCACCGAACTGGGACTGGACGCTGTCAATATCTCGTCCGGAGAGGGTGTTGTCCTTCGTGAACTGTCCGTCTGGATCGGGCATCACGTCGGCGGTGTAGGTGGCCGCGTCGTTGCTTCCGCCGCCCACGCCGATACTGCGGGCGGTGTCGATGGCGGAGGTCAGCACGGTGGTGGCGGCCTGGGATTGCCGAAGGTAGCTCACCGACGAAATCGTGTTCGCGTACAGCGCGGTGAGCGAGACCATGACGATGGTGATGATGCCAATGGAGATCAGCATCTCCAGCAGCGTGAATCCCTCATCGCCGGTGGCTGCTGTGCGCGCGCGGTCGCGTGAGCGTTCCGTTCGGGCGCGAAGGGACTGCGCTGCCCACGCGCGGCGCGTCCTTCCCATCGTCGCTACCCGTTCGCGCCCAGCTGGTCGAGGAGCTGGGCTTCCTGGTCCGGCGATTGCGGTGCGACGAAGATCATGAGTTGCGTGGTGAGGGACCACTGACCCTCGGAGTCCGACGGAGGAGGCGGCGGCGGAGCCGTCGTCGGGACCGCGGTCGTCGCCGACGCTTCACCGGTGTCCGTTGGGGCCGCGGTCGTCGCGGTAGTCACCGCATCGGCCGAAGCTTCGGACTCGGTGATCGGGCTGAACGCCGTCGACGTGACCAGCGCACGTCGTTCACCTTGCTTCTCGATCGCGGACAGGAACTCGCGCTGCCCGGACATCGATCCGGTGGTCACCACCGTGACGGTGATCGCGTACAGGTTGCCGGCGGCACCGGGTGCCGTGCTCGTCGTCGGCGCGGCGCTCTCGGACGATGAGTCGCTCGAAGGGGCTTCACTGGCAGTGGTCTCCGACGAGGGTGCGGCAGACTCCGGCAGAGCGACCTGAGCGGGACTTGACGGGGCGATGGAGGTGACCGTGACCCCGGCATTCTGCGCGAACAGCGTGAGCTGGCGAGTGAAGCCCTCGACGTCGTGGCGAGGCGGGACGGCGGCCAAGGCGCTCTGCAGTTCCGCCTGCAATTCGTCGGTGTGGGATGCCTTCTCGCGCAAGGAGTTGAGCCGGTTCTGCAAGACCACGTTCTGCGTCTGCGCGTCGGCGAGCTGAGTCTGGGCGTCGTCCGCCGCACTGAGTTCGGGCGAGATCAGCAGGAACCAGCCGGCTGCGGCGATCACCACGGCGGCGGCGAGGCCACCGCCGATCCACTTCTGGCCCTTCGAGATCGTTGCCATCAGTTCTCAGCCTCCAGTGCGTACCGCTGCGTCAACATGACGTCGGTCAAGGTGAACTGCAGGCTGTAGCTCGTGCCCCCGTCATCGGACTGCTGATTGTTCGTCGGATAGGGCGAGAAGACGCCGTCGATGGCGCTCAGATTGTCGATGAATGCGGGTAGGTCGTCGATGGTTGTCCCGGATCCGGCGAGGGTGACCGTGCCGATGTGCGCGCTATCCGAGGTGTCCAGTGACGCGACACCCGCGCTACCGCGTTCGCCGGTGCCAGACTTCCCGGAAATCTGGTCCGGGATCGTAACCGCGATCTGGCTGATCGTCATGCCATCGGGCAGTGCGCCCCAGATCTCGCCGAGGAGGGCGTCGACGTCGACATCGGAGGCCATCAAGACGGAGAGATCCTGTTTGGCCTTGTCCACAGTCGCCTGCAGTGCGAGAACGCCGCTGAACTGTTGCTGCTGTTCGCGCAGTGCTTGCGCGGTGGCCTGTTCCGCGGCGACGGCCGACTCGGCCTCGCTCACCTGCCCGCGAGCGTGATCGTAGGCCAGCGCCACGCCGCCCACCACGAGCACCAGCGCGATCACGATCCACACCCGCAGTGAGCGGACGCGGCGGTCCGCCATGAGTTCCGGGGGCGTGAGGTCGGC
>JBIQML010000445.1:0-4594 GCA_044463405.1 Nakamurella lactea
GGAGGGCCTGGCCCGGCACGCTGCTCGGCTGCGGGCCGAGGGTGCGCTTCCGCCGCCGCGAAAGTCGCCGCGGCGGAAGTAGCCCGCGACGGCCCGTGACCGGATACGGTGGCCGCCATGAACGCACCGCACGACCCCTACGGCGCCCCCGGCGACCCGTGGTCCGGTCAGCAACCGCCCGCGCAGCCCGGTCAGGGCCCGGCCTACCCGGCGCAGCCCTACCCGCAGCAGGGCTACCCGCAGCCCGGCTACCCGCAGCCGGGCTACTCCCAGCCGGGCTACTCCCAGCCGGGCTACTCCCAGCCGGGCTACTCCCAGCCGGGTTACCCCCAGCCCGGCTATCCGGATCAGCCCGGCCAGTCGGGCTACGGCATGCCGGTCTACCCCGGCGGCCCGACGGGCGGCTACCGGCCCGAACAGGGACCGCCCCCGGCGCGGCCGACCACCGTGGTCGCGGCGTTCTGGCTGTGGATCGCGGCGGCGGTCGCCGCGGTGATCAGCGCCGTGCTGGTGTTCACCAGCG
Organism: Nakamurella lactea; assembly: GCA_044463405.1. Classification (GTDB taxonomy): domain Bacteria; phylum Actinomycetota; class Actinomycetes; order Mycobacteriales; family Nakamurellaceae; genus Nakamurella; species Nakamurella lactea_B. Next base: position 524 of record JBIQML010000445.1, read on the forward strand.
ACATCTGGGACCAGGCGCTCGCCCGGGCCGGCATCAACGGGACCACCGCCGGCGGCATCTCGGTCGACACCCTGATCACCACCGCCAAGACCATTGCGGTGGTCGTCATGGTGATCTTCGTGGCCCTGTACGTGTTCTTCGCGGTGAAGATGTATCTGGGTCGCAACTGGGCCCGCGTGGTGCTGACGGTGCTCGCCGGGCTGGCCATCATCAGCGGCTTCTCCGCCCGGGCGGAGGTCACCGTCGGGGACACCGTCTATGCCGCCGGTTCCAGCGAGGCGCTGCGCTGGGTGCAGGTCGGGCTCTCGGTGATCGGGCTCATCCTGATGTGGCTGGCCCCGTCGAACGACTACTTCAGCGCCGTCAAGGCGCGCCGGACGTTCGTGCGGTGACGAAGCCACGGGGCCGTCGCGCACGGCGGACGTGCCGGTATGCCGGGTTCGTGCTCCCAGCGGCGGGCGACCGGTAGGTTCTAGGGGTGACGAGTTCGAACGAGCAGCCCGCGCGCCGGGGATTCCTGGCCTCCCTGTCGGCCGCGCTGGCCCCGCCGCAGATACCGGAGAACGACACCGGGCCGCTCACCGCCCCCAAGGGGGTGATCACCGCCACCGTGCTGAGCATCATCGCCGGCGCGATGTACCTGTTCAGCGGGGGCATCAGCCTCGCCGGAACCGACGCGATGATGAGCAAGGCGAAGAGCGAGTACGCCACCCAGGTCCAGGACTGCACGCGCCAGTTCGGTGGCATCGGCACCACCGCCGTCACCGCGACGAGCCCCACCGGCACCGCCGCCACCTGCCAGAAGATGACGACGCTGGCCGACAGCGATTGGGATGCCTACCGCACCGCGAGCATCGTGGTGGCGGTCGCGTTCGTGGTGATGGGCCTGCTGCTGGTGCTGGCCGGGTGGTTCCTGCGGGCCGGGCGGGCCTGGGCCAGGAGAACCGTGGTCGGCGTCGTGATCATCACGGTGCTCGCGGCACTGATGCTTGGCGTGTCCACGCCGTTCATCCTGGCCGCGACGCTGCTGGCGATGATCGCGGTGGTGCTCTGCTACGTCTCCTCGGGATCCACGTACTTCCTGCGCGTCAAGGCCCGCAAGCACGCGTGAGTGAGGCCGGAGCGGACGAGGCCCGTCGCCACGAAGTGGCAGGGCCCGTCCGCGGAGTGCCGAACGAACCGTGGGTACCGAGCGAGGCCGGAGCGGACCTTCCTCGCGACGAAGTCGCGGGGGAGGTGCGCGGAGCGCCGAGCGAGCAGCCAGCACAGCGCGGGCTCCTGCTGGCCCACCGGGGGCTGCGCTCCGGGCTGGCGCTGCGCTCCGCGCTGTCACTGGTCGGCGCGGCGGTGCTGCTGGCGTGCGGCATCGTGATGGCCAACCACGCCATCGTTGATCACCTGTTCCCGCCGTTCGTCGCCGGCGCCGAGCAGACCGTGATCACCTCCTACTCCGGCCCCTGGCTGGCCGGTGCGATCGGGGTCGGCGCCCTGGCCGGGTTGCTGCTGGTGGCAGCGATCACAGATCTGTGGCGGCGCCGGCTCATCGGGTCGGATTTGCGCACGTCAGCGCTGCCCGCCGCGAACTGACGACGACCCGCCGGGCCCGAGCGGGCGCCGGAGCGCCTCGACCATGCGCGGACCTCACAGCCCGACCTGGGACAATGTCGTCGTGTCCGACCGCCCCCCGCCCCGCCCGACGGGCGCCGCATCGACCGGCCACTCGACGGGCGAGGCGCGCCAGGTGGTCGTGCACCTGCTGCGGCACGGCCTGGTGGAGAACCCGGGCGGCGTGCTGTACGGCCGGCTGCCCGACTTCCACCTGTCCACCGTCGGCAAGGCCATGGCCGAGCGGGTGGCCGATCATCTCGCCGGCGCCGACATCGGCTATGTGGCCTCGTCCCCGCTGGAGCGCGCGGTCGAGACGGCGGCGCCCCTGGCGGCGACGCTGCACCGGGACGTCGTCACCGACGCCCGGCTCATCGAGCCCACCAACGTCTTCGAGGGCACCCGGTTCTCCGTCGGTGACGGGGTCCTTCGTCGGCCCCGCTACTGGCCGGCGGTGCGCAACCCGTTCCGCCCGTCGTGGGGCGAGCCCTACCTGCAGATCGCGCACCGGATGCTGGCCGCGGTGTACGGCGCGGTCGCGGCGATCGGCGACTGCTCGGCCGGGCACCAGGCCGTGCTGGTCAGCCACCAGCTGCCGATCTGGACCCTGCGCCGCTACCTGGAGGGTCGCCGCCTGTGGCACAACCCGTCTCGCCGGGAGTGCGCCGTCGCCTCGCTGACCTCCCTGACCTTCGTCGGCGGCGTGTTCGACGGGCTGCGCTACACGGAACCGGCCGCCGACATCGCGCCGTCCGACACCGGACCGGCCGGGGCGTGACCGTCGGATGAGGATCACCGGGCGCCGTCGCCGCGGGGCGAGCAGGTCGCTGGCCGCGCTGCTGGCCTGCGTGCTCACCCTGGCGGCGCTGGCCGGCTGCAGCGCCGGCGACGACGCGGCCGTGCACGGCGGATCCTTCACGTTCGTCTCGCCCGGCAGCAAGACGACCTTCTCCTACCCGCAGGGCCAGCGGCAGACCGTCGGAAACCTGTCCGGGCCGAGCCTGATGACCGACAAGACCATCTCCCTGTCGGACTACGCCGGCAAGGTCGTGGTGATCAACTTCTGGGGATCCTGGTGCCCGCCGTGCCGCGCGGAGCAGGACGGGCTCAGCCTGATCTCCCGGCAGCTCGCGAGCAAGGGCGTGCAGTTCCTCGGCATCGACCTGAAGGAGCCCAGCCAGAGCTCCGGCCAGGACTTCCACCGCTCGAAGAACGTGCCCTACCCGTCGATCTACGACCCCACCATGCGGACCATCCTGTCGCTGCGCGGCTACCCCAGCGGCAGCATCCCCTCCATCATCGTGCTGGACCGCCAGCACCGGGTGGCCCAGATCTGGCTGCTCTCCGCGGACGAGCCTGTTGGCAAGATGAAGTCGCGCATCGCGGCGATCGCATCCGAGCACGGCACGGCGAAAGAGAACGGCTGACGTGTTCGCCGCCGCCGTCACCTCCGCCGCCCCGCTGCTGGCCGCTGCCTCCTCCTCCGGCATCACGGACACGGTGATCTCCGGGCCGTTCCTGCTGGCGGCCGGGCTGGCGCTGGCCGCCGGGGTGGTGTCGTTCGCCTCGCCGTGCGTCGTGCCGCTGGTGCCCGGATACCTGTCCTACCTGGCCGGGCTGGTGGGGGCGGAGTCCGCGGGTGTCGCCGAGCCGCGGGCGGTTCCCGTCACCGCGCGGGCCGATGGCCGGGCCGCCGCCGGTCCCTCCGTCACCGCCGCAGGCAGTGCTCCCGCCGCCGAGCCCGCCACCCTGCCGCCGGGAGCCGCGCTGCCGGCGGCCCGCGCCTCCCGGGTGCGCTGGCGGGCGGTGGGCGCCACCTGCCTGTTCGTGGCCGGATTCACCGTGGTGTTCCTGGCCGAGACGGCGTTGGTGCTGGGCCTGTCCTCGACGCTGACCCGCAACCAGGACCTGCTGATGCGCGTCGGCGGCGCCATCGCCATCGTGATGGGACTGATCCTGGCCGGCGCGGTGCCCTTGCTGCAGCGGGAGTGGCGCCCGCACGTCCGGCCGCGGGGCCGGTTCTGGGGGGCGCCCATCCTGGGCGCCGCGTTCGGCACCGGCTGGCTGGCCTGCACCAGCCCCACCCTGGGGGGCATCCTCGCGCTGTCCTATGCCACCGAGTGGAACGGCAACGCGCTGCGCGGCATGATCCTGGTGCTGGTGTACTGCGCCGGATTGGGCGTGCCGTTCGTGCTGCTGGCCCTCGGGTTCGGCTGGGCCGGCACGGCGCTGGGCTTCCTGCGCCGGCACTCCAGGGGCATCCAGCTGATCGGGGCGGCCGCGCTGGTGCTGATCGGCGTGCTGATGGTCACCGGCGCCTGGGGCCTGGTGCTCGCGCAACTGCAGGGCACCGTGGTGATGCTGTGATGGGAGACCGCTGATGCCGCCCCGCGATTCCGTCCGGGTGCGCACCGAGACCCGGATGGCCGCGGCCCCGCCCGGCGCCGGCACCACGGGCGGCACCCG
>JBIQML010000446.1:0-4586 GCA_044463405.1 Nakamurella lactea
CCGCATCGTCTCGCTGGCCGACTACGCCCTGTATGCCCGGGCGTTTCCGGGCGTGGCCAAGGCGCAGGCGGTCTGGGCGCGATCGGGCACGCACCGCGGTGCGCTGCTCACCGTCGCCGGCGACGCGGGAGCGATCCTGTTGCCGGACAGGGGAATCGGACAGAACCTGCTGGCCGCCGTGCGCGCGTACGGCGATCCCCGGGTGCCGGTCGCGCTGGTCCCGCACACGCCGGCGTCCTTCCGGCTCGCCGTGGCCGCCCGTGCCGATCCGGCCCGGATGCGCTCCGACGTGCTGGCCGCGGCCTCCGACCGGTTGGCGACGACCTTCTCGTTCGCGGCACGGGACCTCGGGCAGGCCGTGGCGGCCAGCGAGGTTCTGGCGGTGATCCAGGCGGTTCCCGGCGTGATCGCAGCCACCGTCACCGCCCTGTGGAAGGTCGACCCCGCCGCCCCGTCGGCGATCCCGACCACCTCCGCCGACCTGCTCGCCGCCGGCTCCCCGTCGCCAGGGGTGGAGATCGGAACGATCGCCGGGGCCGAACTCATCGTTCTCGACCCGTCCCCGATCACCTGGAAGGTGCTGCCGTGACCACCTCGGCGAACTCGGTGTTCGACCTGCTGCCCGCCGTCTACCGGGAACGAGACGCCCGACCGGACGGCCGGCCGGGGTTCCTTCAGAGCCTGCTGGCGGTCGTCGCCGACCAGTGGCACCTGGTCACCGACGACCTGTCCCAGCTCTACGACGACCTGTTCGTGGAGACCTGCGACGCGTGGGTGCTGCCCTACATCGGTGACCTGGTGGCCGTGACCCCCGGGGCACCCGTGGACGACGGCGCCGTCCTGACCCGCGCCGCGGTCACCGACGCCATCGCGCTGCGCCGGCGCAAGGGAACCGCATCGGTGCTGGAGCAACTCGCGCACGACTACACCGGATGGCCGGCCGCGGTCGTCGAGATGTTCTCCCGGCTGGCGGTCGCGCAGAATCTCCACCACGTCGCCCCCGACCGCGGTCGGACGGTTTCGCTGCGGTCGGCCGCCGCGCTGGAACAGCTCGGGCGATCCTTCGACGGCGCCGCGCACGCGTGGGACGTGCGCCGCATCGGCGACGGCCGCGGACGCTACGCCGTCCCCAACGTCGCGATCATGGTGTGGCGCGACCAGTCGATGGCGCACACCTGGTGCGACGCCACGGCCGTGGACGCCCGGCGCTTCCGGTTCAGCCCGATCGGCTGCGACACGCAGCTGATCAACCGCTGGCAAACCGAGATCACCGTCACCCATCAGGCCTCCGCCCGCAACGTTCCGGGCCGCATCACCCGCAGGGCGATGGCCGCCTCACCCGGGGACTTCTACGGCGTGCCGAACAGCGTGGCCGTGCGGCGTCCCGCCGACACCGAGCCCGTCGCGCCGGCCGACGTCGTGGTGTGCGACCTGTCCGACAGCACCGCCGACGGCAGCACGTGGTCCAACGTGGCCCGGCTGGCCCCCGGTCAACTGGCCATCGACCCCGAGCTGGGCAGGCTGGCCTTCGGCGCGGACCAGCCCGACCCGCCGCTGGTCAGCTTCGTCACCGCGCAGCCGAGCGACACCGGTGGCAGCGAGCTGCGGGACCGGCCGGACACCCCCGAGGACTCCGCCGTCACCCCCGCCCGCCGCGACGGGGCCGGCGGCGCCGCCGACACGATCGCCGCCGCCCTGGCCGCGTGCGGCGGCGTCGGCACGGTGCAGGTGCAGGACAGCCGCACCTATGCCGGCGACCTGACCGTCACCGTTCCCGATGGGGCGCAGCTGCGGCTGGTCAGCCCGCGGGGGGCATGGCCGGTGATCGATCTGGTCACGGCCGCCACCGTCACCGTGGGCGAGCACGACGTGCTGACCCTGATCGGCCTGGTCGTCGCCGGCGGGCCGCTGATCATCAGGGGCCGGCCCGACAGCATCGAGATCCGGGACAGCACGTTCGTGCCCGGCGGGCGGCTGGACCCCGGGGCGGGGGTGCCGCCGCCCGTCCGTCCCTCGATCGTCCTCGACCTCGACGACGACTGGCAGACGGACCTGCGCATCGACAACTGCGTGTGCGGCCCGCTGCTGCTGCCGGCCGACGGCACCCGCGTCAGCATCACCGACAGCATCGTGGACGACGTCGCCGGCGGTCTGGGTCGCGCGGCCGGACTCGGCGCGCCGGCCCGGATCGTTCCCGCCCTGCGGTCCCCGGACCCGCCACCACCGTTCTCCGCCGGACCGGCCTGCACGTCGCTGCGGCTGACCCTCGGGACCGATGCGCCCCGCCCGATCACGCTGGCCGCGGTGCCCTCGGACGTCGCGGATGCGGCATCGCTGCTCGACGAGGCGCTCGCCGGAACCGGCGCGCGAGCCGTGTCGTTGACCGATCGGGTCGCGCTGCTGGGCGACGGCCGGCCGCTCGCGGTGCATCCCGAACCGGGCAGCGACCTGGCGACGGTGCTGGGGCTCACCGGGCCCGACGTCGCCACCCGCGCGGTGCTGGGCGGGCCGGTCGACCTGGCCGCCGCTGCCGCCGGCGAGACCGTCGCCGTCCTGGACCGATCGGGCACGGCCGTCACCGTGCCGATACCCCCCGGCGCCGCCGACCTCGCAGGACTGGCGACGATCGTCCAGACCGCCGTCTCGGCGGCGGATGCGAGCCTCGCCGGGACGCACGTCGGCGTGCTGGACTCGGCGCTGGTGCTCCTCCCGCCGGCCGGCGTGACGCTCACCGTGTCGCCGGCGGGGTCCGCGCCCGGCATGGCGGCGGCCCTCGGCCTGGTCTCCCCGTGGCCCGCCATCGCGGCCGACCCGTCCGGAACCCCCGGCGCCACCCTCACGCTGACCCGGTGCACGGTGTGGGGCGCGGTGCGGGTCACCGCGCTCGGCGCGGTGCGCGACTCCATCGTCACCGGGCCCCTGATCAGCGACCGCCGGCAGACCGGGTGCCTGGAGTACTCGTGGATCGCCCCGGGCAGCTCGACCGTTTCCGGATACCAGTGCCGACCGAGCGCCGGCGACCCGCCGGCTCCGGTGTTCGTGTCCACGCACTTCGCCCGACCCGGCTACGGGCGGCTGCGACGAGCCGGGGCCGGCGCGGTGATCCGGGCGGCCAGCGACGGCTACGAGATGGGCGCGCTCGCCCGGCTGCGCCAGACCCAGCGCGACGACAACCTGCGGCGCGCCATCGCGGAATTCCTGCGCTTCGGTCTCGAGGCGGGGGTGCTCGATGGCACCTGATCCGCGTCGCGTCACCGCTCCCACCCCGCATTCCGCGGACGCCGGCGCGTCACACACCGGCCGCACCCCTTGGAGCCGATCATGAAGGCCGACATCTCCGCCGACACCTTCCACCCGCAGGACCACTTCTCGGCCGTGGTCGTGGGGCAGGGACAGGTGATCCTGGACAGCGCCCTCAACGAGCAGGGCGAGATCACCCGGTACCGGGCGCAAGCGACTGCCCGTGACGTCATCGGACCGAGCGGGGTGCCGTCGGCGGTCGGCGGCTTCCAGGTCGGCGTCGCGCCGGACGGGGCGGACCTGCTGATCGAACCGGGGCGGATCTACGTCGACGGCATCCTCTGCGAGAACCAGCCGGCGGGGGTGGGCGCGACCGTGACCGGCGTGCAGGCAGGGGTTCTCGTGGTCTCCGCGGACTCCGCCGCCAGCGATGGCGTTCCCTTCGCGACCGGCCAGTGGGTGGATGTCGGGAGCGCGACCGTCACCCGCGGCCAGCTTGCCGCGGTGAACGGCCGAGAGCTGACCATCACCGCGACCGTGGCCGGGGCGGTCGCGGGTGGCCGGGTGCGGGTGGTCCCCGTCACCTCGCTGCGGCACCAGCCCGATCGGATGACCTTCGACCCGTTCGCCCCGGGTGCGCCGGACCACGTGAGTGCCGGCGCCGTCCGGGTCGAGCTGGACGTGTGGGACCGTCACCTGTCGGCCGTGGAGGACCCGGCGATCCGTGAGGTGGCGCTCGGCGACGCCGAGTCGTCGACCCGGATGCGGACGGTGTGGCAGGTTCGCCTGGTGGCCGCGGGCGCGGTCGGCGGCGGCAGCTGCGCCGTCCCGGCCGCCGCGGTGAAGGGGACGCTCGCGGCCTCGACGGCTCCCGGGCTGCCGTCCGACGACCCGTGCGTGCTCCCGGACGAGGCCGGCTACCGAGGGCTGGAGAACCAGCTCTACCGCGTGGAGGTGCACAGCGCGTCGGCCACCGAGGTGGTCCTGAAGTGGCAGCGCGACAACGCCAGCACGGTCAGCAGGGTGCTGGCGCTGGGCTCGACCCTGCAGCTGGAGGACATGGGCCGCGACGACGAGCGCGGGTTCGCCACCGCCCCGTTCGTCGAGATCACCGACGACTACCTGGAACTCGAGCAGCTGCCGAGCGACCTCATCGCCGTCTCCGCGGGAGCCGACCCGGCCCAGCGCCGGCTCGTGCTGGCCGCGGCCCCGACCCGCGCGATGCTCGCCCGCAATGCCCGCGCCCGCCGGTGGGACGGGGTCATCACCATCGACCCGACATCCCCGACGGTCGGGCAGCCCGTCGCCCTGGAACGCGGCATCCAGGTGACGCTCGGCCCGGGATC
>JBIQML010000447.1:0-4584 GCA_044463405.1 Nakamurella lactea
CTGTGCTCCACGAGTTTGGGCAGCGCGGTGGTGCCGGAGGTGAAGTACAGCAGCAGGGTGTCCGTGGAGGCGGTGACGCCGTCCGGTTCGAAGGACGTCTCCGCGGCGGCGGAGTCGGTGTAGTCGACCCACCCGGTGGCGGCATCCGATCCGGAGCCCACCACGATGCGCGTGAAATCTCCTGGCACGTCGGCGAACTTGGCCACGTCGGCGTCCCGGGCGACGACGAACTTCGCGTTGCCCCGGTCGACCCGGTCGCGCAGGTCGGCGCTGGCCAGCAGCGTCGATGCCGGGATGATCACGGCGCCGAGCTTGATGGCGGCCAGGATGGTCTCCCACAGCTCGACCTGGTTGCCCAGCATCAGGATGACCCGGTCGCCGCGGCGCATTCCGAGGTCGCGCAGCCATCCCGCCACCTGGTCGGATCGTCGGGACATCTCGCCGTAGGTCCAGCTGCCGACCGAGCCGTCCTCCTCCACCAGGGTCAGGGCGGGCCGGTCGGGGCGCTCGTCGGCCAGCACGTCGAAGTGCTCCAGCGCCCAGTTGAACTCGGCCGGGTGCGGCCAGGTGAATCCGCCCGCCGCCGCCGCCAGGTCGTCGGAGTTGTCCAGCAGGAAGTCCCGAGCCGCCCGGAACTCCACTCCCGCCGCCGTCCGCTGTGCCGCCATCCGTCGCCTCCGTCGCACCGTTCGGGTTCGTCGCCCACCGTTCTGTGCGGTCAGCATCCCACCGGCGGCATCGTGGCGCACCCGCTGGCGTTGGTGCGGTTGCCGGGGACCACGTCACCGAAGCACTCCCGCGCGACGAAATCGAGCGCTAGCGGATCAGTCGCAGCGCCTCGCGCGTGCTCAGATCGGACAGCCGGTCGGCGTGGGCGTCGACATACGCCCGCACCCAGCCGGGGTCGGTCTTGGAGTACTCGCGCAGCGCCCAGCCGATCGCCTTGCGGGAGAAGAAGTCGGTGTCGTCCAGGCTCCCGGCGAGGCAATCGGCCAGCAGCTCGACGTCGGTATCGGATCCGCGCCGGTTCTGCGCCAGGATGGCGACCCGCCGGATCCACAGGTCCGTATCCGACGACCAGGTTCGCAGGATCGGCGTCAGCCGCCCCGGGTGCGCGGCCAGCATCGGACCGACCAGGTGCTCGGCGATCTCGTCACACACGTCCCACCAGGCGCCGGTGCGGATCAGGTGCTCCCACAGCTCGAGCGAATCCAGGTCCTGCGCCCACGCCCTGCCGGATCGGGACCGCGCCAGGGTCAGCGCGGCATACCACTCCTCCCGATGCCGCACGCCGTCCCACAATTGCAGGATCGCCTCGCGCCAGGCCCCGCGGTCGGCGGGACGGTGCTGCCGCAGGATCGCCGTCACCGCCGTGCGCACGTCGGGCAGCGGAACGCCGTGGAACGGCAACGCCGAGCGCATGTACGCCTGCTGCACCGCCGCGCGCTCCGGGTCCGCCTGCGCGGCAAGGGTTTCCAGGACCGCTCTCACGAGCGAGCCCGCCGAGGAGGCCGGCACCGGCGCCATCAGCTCACCCCTGGTTCGCGGGTGCAAAGCCGCATTCTTGGCCTCCGGACGGCCCAGAATCCGGCTTCGAGCCCGCGAACATGCGCCCGGAGCTACCGCGATCCGGCGAGGATCTCGGCGATCTGCACGGTGTTCAGCGCCGCGCCCTTGCGCAGGTTGTCGTTCGAGACGAACAGCGCCAGCCCGCGGCCGTCCGGCACCGTGCCGTCCTGCCGGATGCGGCCCACATAGGACGGGTCGGACCCCGCCGCCTGCAACGGGTTCGGCACGTCGGCCAGCTCGACACCCGGTGCGTCGGCGAGCAGCTTGCGCGCCGCCTCCGGCGTGATCGGACGCTCGAACTCGGCGTTGATGGACAGCGAGTGCCCGGTGAACACCGGGACCCGCACGCACGTTCCGGACACCAGCAGGTCGGGGATGGACAGGATCTTGCGCGATTCGTTGCGCAGCTTCTGCTCCTCGTCGGTCTCGCCCGAACCGTCGTCCACCAGCGACCCGGCTATCGCCACCACGTTGAACGCGATCGGCACCACGTACTTGGACGGCTGCGGGAACGGCACCGCCGCGCCGTCGTGAGTCAGCTCCGCGGCCCGGTCGCCGACCGCCCGGACCTGCTCGTCGAGTTCCCGCACCCCGGCCAGCCCGCTGCCGGAGACCGCCTGATAGCTGGACACCACCAGCCGGCGCAGCCCTGCCTCCCGGTGCAGCGGCGCCAGCACCGGCATCGCCGCCATGGTGGTGCAGTTCGGGTTCCCGATGATGTTCTTGCCGCCCCGGTCCGGGCGGGCCAGTTCGACCGCCTCGGGGTTGACCTCGGAGACCACCAGCGGCACCGCGGGATCCATCCGCCAGGCGGAGGAGTTGTCCACCACGACGGCGCCCGCCTCGGCGAACCGAGGCGCCAGCGCCTTCGAGGTGCCGCCACCCGCGGAGAACAGCGCGATGTCGATGCCGGCCAGATCGGCAACGGACGCATCCGCTGCGTCTTCTATGACGACCTCGTCACCGCCCCACGGCAACGTCGACCCGGCCGACCGTGCCGAGGCGAAGTACCGGACGCGCCCGACCGGGAAGGCCCGCTCCGCCAGGATCCGCCGCATCACGCCGCCGACCTGGCCGGTCGCGCCGACCACGGCCACGGTCAATCCATCTGCGCCGCTCATATTCCGCTCCCCGCATAGACCACGGCCTCTTCGTCACCGTTCAGCTCGAACGCCTCGTGCAGTGCCCGCACCGCGTCGTCCAGCTCGACATCGCGGACCAGCACGGAGATCCGGATCTCCGAGGTGGTGATGATGTCGATGTTGACCCCGGCCTCGGCCAGCGCCTCGCAGAACGTCGCCGTGACCCCTGGGTGGGAACGCATGCCGGCGCCGATCAGCGACACCTTGCCCACGTGATCGTTGTAGACGATCTTCGAGAAGCCGATCTCCGCGCGACGGCCCTCCAGCGCCGCAACGGCTCTCGGTCCGTCGGCCTTGGGGCAGGTGAAGGTGATGTCGGTCCGGCCGTCGGCCGCGCCGGAGATGTTCTGCACCACCATGTCGATGTCGATCTCCGCATCCGCGATGGCACGGAAGATCTTCGCCGCCTCGCCCGGCTGGTCGGGGATCTCCGTCACCGTCACCTTGGCCTCGCTGCGGTCGTGCGCGACGCCGGTCAGCAGTGCTTGTTCCATGGGAATGTCCTCCATCGAGCCGGTGACGGTCGTGCCGGGCTTGTCCGAGTACGACGAGCGCACGTGAACCGGCACGTTGTACCGCCGGGCGTACTCCACGCAGCGCAGCATCAGCACCTTGGCGCCGGAGGCCGCCATCTCCAGCATCTCCTCGTAGGTGATGGCGTCCAGCCGCCGTGCGGTGGGCACGATCCGCGGGTCGGCGGAGTAGACACCGTCCACGTCGGTGTAGATCTCGCACACGTCCGCGTTCAGCGCGGCGGCCAGCGCCACCGCCGTGGTATCGCTGCCACCCCGGCCGAGGGTGGTGATGTCCTTGGTGTCCTGGCTGACGCCCTGGAATCCGGCCACCAGGGCGATGTCCCCGGCGTCCAGCGCCTTGCGGATCCGACCGGGGGTGACGTCGATGATGCGGGCCTTGCCGTGCACCGAGGTGGTGATGACGCCGGCCTGGGATCCGGTGAACGAGCGGGCCTTGGCGCCGAGCGAGTCGATGGCCATGGCCACCAGCGCGTTGGAGATCCGCTCGCCGGAGGTGAGCAGCATGTCCAGCTCGCGCGGCGGGGGCACCGGGGAGACCTCGGTGGCCAGCGCCAGCAGGTTGTCGGTGGTGTCGCCCATGGCCGAGACCACCACCACCACGTCGTTGCCGGCCTTGCGGGTGTCGACGATGCGCTCGGCGACGCGCTTGATCCGTTCGGCGCTGTCCACCGAGGATCCGCCGTACTTCTGGACGACGAGTGCCACCGATCGTCCACCCTTCTCGCGCGCTGACGTGACTGTCGACATCCGGGAGATCTCCTGCGGGCGGGGCGTCACGCCGGAAATGCTCTCGGCGCAGCGCACCGCCTTTGTCGATCGCGGCGGTGGGATCGGCCGAGGGTGCCCGGACGGCCGGATCAGCGGCGATACGGCCGGTGACGAGTCTACCGGGGTCGTTCGCGCGGCTGGTGCGGGCCGGCCGGGGGCGGCTACCAGCCGCAGGACGAGCAGCAGGCATACGCGTGTGACGGGCTGCCGCCGGTGGCTCCCGGCGACCTGTGGCTGCTGGATCCGTCCGCGACCGTGACGGCCGCCGTGATCTGCACCGACGGCTACGCGAGGATCCCCGGGAAGGGCGGCTGGATGGTGCGCCGGGTCGTCGACGTCCCCGCGCCGGCGCTGGCCGGGCTGGTGTCCGCGATCAGGAGCCCGGACCGGCAGCCGACGTCGGAAGCGTGTGACGCCATGGCCGTGGCCGCTCCGGACCTGGTGCTCACCCTGGCGGACGGCTCGCGGATCCGGCCGGGACTGCCGGGCGACGGCTGCCACGTGCTCGAGGCGGTCATGAAGGCGCTGGGGTCCGCGTCCGCCGAGCCCGCCCGCAGCACCGTCCGGCT
>JBIQML010000448.1:0-4555 GCA_044463405.1 Nakamurella lactea
CGGTCTTGTAGTCCACCACGCGGATGAGCCCCTGCGGGCTGACGTCCAGCCGATCGATGAATCCTCGCGCCGGGACGCCCTCCGCCAGATCCACCTCCAACCGCAGCTCGCAGGCCTCCGGCTGCAGCCGGGTCGGGTCCTCCAGCCCGAAGTAGGTGTGCAGCAACTCGCCCGCGGCGGCGTACCAGGCGTCCAGCTCGGCGTCGGGGACCAGGCCGTCCAGTTCTGGACGCTGCTGCACCAGTGCCGTCCACAGCCCGGGGATCGTCGCCGCCACCTCGGGCTCGGTGCGCTCGGTGGGAGGTCGGGTGAACATCTGCTCCAGCGCGGCGTGCACCAGGGTGCCGCGCACGGCGGGCGGTGACGGGGGCTCCGGGAGGTGGTCGATCGCCCGGAACCGGTACATCAACGGGCAGGTCTTGAAGTCCGCCGCTCGGGACGGGGACAGGGCGGGCCGCCGCGGCTCGGGATCGGCGGCCGCCGACCGGTCCGTCACCGCCGGATCCCCCGGCGTTGTCCGCTGGTCCGTCGCCTCCGGAGCACGCATCGCGGGCCGGTCCGTCACCGCATGATCCGCCATCGTCGTATCGCCTCGTCGTCATCGTCTGCTCTGCTGTCCCCGTCACCGTACGAGATGGGGCCGACAATGCGGTGACCATTACGCTCGTGTGGTGAGCCTCGACCGCGTGAGTGACGTGCCGCGACCCCGGCGGTCGTGGGGGGTTCCGCTGGGCCGCATCGGCGGGATCCGCATCATCGTCTCGCCGTCCTGGCTGATCTCCGCGGCCGTGATCGTGGTGCTGGCCACCCCGGTGGTCCGGCAGGTCGTTCCGATGATCTCCACCGCCGGTGCGGTGAGCGTGGCGGCGCTGCTGGCCGTCCTGCTGGGCGTCAGCGTGCTGGCGCATGAGCTCGGGCACTGCCTGGCGGCGCGCGCGCTGGGCGTTCCGGTGGTCGAGGTGCGCCTGTACCTGGTCGGTGGGGTGTCGGAGCTGGGCAGATCCCCAGCGTCCCCGAAGGAGGAGGCGCTGATCGCAGCCGCCGGGCCCGGCGTGTCTGCGCTGCTGGCGGTGATCTGCGGCCTGCTGGTGGGCAGCACCGAGTACCGCACCGTGGGCTGGCTGCTGCTGCTGGAGATGGCGCTGGCCAACGGCATCGTGGCGATCTTCAACATCCTCCCGGCGCTGCCCCTGGATGGTGGACGGGTGCTGCGCGCGGGCGTCTGGAAGGCGTTCCGACGCCGCCGGCTCGGCACCATCGCGGCGGTCATCGGCGGGTTCGCGGTGGCGCTGGGACTGCTCATCTGGGGGGCGATACAGGCCTTCGACGGCACGCGGGTGGGGTTGCTGCAGGCCGGAATCGCGGCGGTGATGGGCATCTTCGTGGCGGCCGGGGCGATGGCCGAGTGGCCCTCGCGGCGCGGCCGGCACTGGCCGGACGGGGTCAGCGTGCCGTCGATGGCGCACCCCGTGCTGCAACTGCCCGGCGAGACCCCGGTGCACATGGCGCTGGGCGTGGCCGGCAATCGGGCCGTGGTGCTCACCGGGGCGAACGGCATCGCGGTGGGGGTGCTGGACGGGCCGGCCGCGGGCCGACTGATGGCGCAGGACCCGATGGCGCCGTCGTCGCTGGCGGCCCACCCGGTCGACCCCGGCATGATCGTGCTGTCCGACGACGCCCCGGAGGATCTGGTGGAGCGGCTGGTCCAAGTGAGTTCTCCGTACTTCCTGCTGGTGGGCCCGGAGGGTCACCCCACCGGGGTGCTGCTGCGCTCTGACATCAACCGGCTGCTGGGCACGCCCGCGGTGGGGATAGCGAGGCCGTGAGCGGGCAATCCGGCACGGTGAGCGACGCCGGAGCGAGCCGGGCGCTGGCGGCCGGCGACCGGGTGCAGCTCACGGACCCCAAGGGGCGGCACTACACGCTGGTGCTCGAGCCCGGCGGCAGCTACCACACGCACCGGGGAGCGGTGGCGCACGACGACCTGATCGGGCGTCCCGAAGGCGTTGTCGTGCACTCCGCCGCGGGCACCCCGTACCTGGCGCTGCGGCCGTTGCTGACCGACTACGTGCTGTCCATGCCGCGCGGCGCGGCGGTGATCTACCCGAAGGACGCCGCGCAGATCCTCACCTGGGGCGACATCTTCCCGGGAGCCCGGGTGCTGGAGGCCGGCGCGGGGTCCGGTGCGCTGACCTGCTCGCTGCTGCGGGCCGTCGGCCCGACCGGATCGGTGACCTCCTACGAGGTGCGCGAGGACCACGCGGTGCACGCCCGGCGCAACGTCGAGCGGTTCTTCGGCCGCGCGCCCACCACCTGGGAGCTGCGCGTCGGCGACGCCGCCGGGCACACCGACGAGGTGGACCGGATCGTCCTGGACATGCTGGAGCCGTGGACCATGCTGCCGATGGTGACGGCCACCCTGGTGCCGGGCGGGGTGCTCACGGTGTATGTCGCCACCACCACGCAGCTGTCCAGGATCGCCGAGGACCTGCGGGAGACCGGCGGATTCACCGAACCGGACGCCTGGGAGACGCTGCACCGACCGTGGCACCTGGTGGGTCTGGCGGTGCGGCCCGAGCACCGGATGATCGGCCACACGGCATTCCTGCTGACGGCGCGGCGGCTGGCACCGGGGGTGCAGGCGCCGAGGCCGCAGCGCCGGCCGACCGCATCAGGACGATGACGGGGCGGTGACGGGACGGCGGCGGCGGGGCGCCTGGGAGTGGCTCGATCCGTCAAGATCTTGGTGATCGAGCACCAGCATTGTCGTCCGAGCACTCGGGATCACGGGTGCTTGGTTGACAGGATGGGTGCTCGATCACGGGCCATAGCGGATTGCGGCTCGCGCACCATCCGGTCGTGCCGGCGACCGGGGCCACTTCCGGTGTCGGCCCGGTCGTTCAGCCGTGGCTGGGCGGGTCCGGGCCATCGCGGGTCGCTTTCCGCGGAATTCCCGGTGTCGGCGCCTCGTAACTGCGGATCGGGTGCGAGATTGCCCGCTTGCCGGACATTTCCGCACCTGATCCGATGAGTCTGGGCCGGGGCGACAGCCGACCCCTGAGCGACAACCGACCCGGGGCGACATCCGGCCCGGGGGCGAGAGCCGACCTACTCCGGGTCGCACACCATCCACGCCCGGTGCACCACGACCAGACCGAACACGGCCCGCTCCTGCTCGCCACCCTTGGAGGGTCGAAAGGTCACCACGGCGGTACCGGTGTTGCCCTGCAGCGAGACCCCACCGACCCCCAGCGAGCCCGGAGCGACGCCCTCCAGGGACGAGGCCGTGAACAGCCCGGTCATCGAGGTGCACAGGAACCGGTCCGCCTGCTGGAAGTCGTTGCGGTTCAAGGCCGCCACGAACGCCGCCACCCTGGCCCTTGCCTGCGAGATGCCACCGGCGCCGTTGGTCTCCGGCCCGGTGTTCCGACCCGGCTCGGACCGTTGCGAGGGCCCCGGGAACGGCCGGATCGGTCGCGAACCGGTCGGTGCCGGAGTCGACATGGGCGACGGCGCCGACGAGCCCGCCCCCGGCCCGGCCTGCGCCGTGGGGGTCGGCCCACCGCCGACCAGCGCCACGCCGGTGACCAGCGCAGCGGCGAACGCCACGACGCCCAGCACGACCGCGACCGCCCGCAGGGCGTTCCCGGTCCGGGCGCTCCCGCCCGGCGCGCGCCCCTGCCCGTGGGCTCCGTCACCGCTGGGTCCTCGGAGGATGACGTCCCCGGCCGGCGTGCGGCGGGCTGCCCCGTCACCGCCGTGTCGCTGCGTCCCGTCCATCCACCGTTCTCCGCCCGTGTCGACCGTCGCCATTGTCCATGGTGCCGCCGCCCGTGACGGCGCCCGCCACAACCGCGACGGCGCTTGCCCGTGGCGCGGCGCCACGGCGGTTAATCCACACGGATCGGCGGAGACCGCCGAGTAACATTGGAGGACGAGGACGGATGGGAGAGCCACGTGACGCACAGCGACTCAGCCGCCGGCGCGGCTGGAGAGTCGGATGACGACGTGACCGCCGGACCGGGGGACCGGGACAGCCGGCTGGAACCGTCGGGGGACTCGTCCAGCCACATGCACGAGCAGATCCGGCGGCAGAGCGATGAGATCGCGCAACTGCGGCGCAGGCTGGCCTCGGCTCCCACCGACACCCGCCCGTTGGAGCGCCAGCTCAACGAGTCCGCAAGCCGGATCGCGTCCCTGACCGACCGGAACGAGAAGCTCGTCGTCACCCTCCGCGAGGCCCGCAGCCAGTTGCTGCAGCTCAAGGAGGAGGTCGACCGGTTGGCGCAGCCCCCCTCCGGCTACGGCGTGTTCCTGGATGCCGGCCCGGACGGCACCGTCGAGGTGTACACCGGGGGCCGCCGGATGCGGCTGACCGTCTCGCCCACCGTCGAGGTGTCCGAGCTGCGCCGCGGGCAGCAGGTTCGGCTGAACGAGGCGCTGACGGTGGTCGAGGGCGGCGCCTTCGACCGGGTCGGCGAGGTCAGCGCGCTGCGGGAGTTGCTCGGCGACGACCGGGCCCTGGTGGTCGGCCACGCCGACGAGGAGCGGGTGG
>JBIQML010000449.1:0-4549 GCA_044463405.1 Nakamurella lactea
GGGCAGCGGCCCGAGGACCGCGCGGGCGAGCGAGCCCGCGGCAGGCAGGGTGAGCGCGTAGCCGATCACGCGATCGGGCCGGTAGCTACGGATCCGCCCGTGCACGACGTACGCGACGGCCAGGCCGAGCCACAGCATCGCCAGCAGCCACCTGAGTACACCGGCGGTGGCGGCCAACATCGGGGTGGATCCGGCGACACCTCGCGCGGCGATCACGGCGGCGACGGCGAGGCATCCTGCCATGAACGGCGCTGCCACGCGCAGCGGGCGCAGGCGGGAGACCACCGTGGGCGTCATCAGCATGACGCCGCCCAGGCAGATGAGAGTGATCTCGACCATGCCTCGGGCGACCGTGAACTCGTCGGCGCCGGCGACGTCGGCACCAGGAAGCCGGCCGATCATCCCGACGACCGGTATGGCGAGCCCGGCGACGGTGAAAACGATGACGCTCCAGGCCGTTCGAGCAGTGCCGGTGATGCGCCAGGCCGAAAAGCGCAGCGCGGCCGCTGCCAGCAGCAACGCGGCGGCGATCGCGCGGGACAGCCCGATGAGCGCCTGGCGGGTCTGTGCCGGCTGGTGTCGGGACAGGATGACCAGCAGACACCAAGCCGAAAGGACGATGACGCCTACCAGGACCGCCCTGCCCAGATACATCTTGATGCCGGAATCCGTGACGGGCATCCGGCGGTCGGGTCCAACGTATCCAGTAGAGGGGTTGCCCTGCATCTACACACCTCCCGAACCGGTGACGTCTCTCGCTTCGCGTTCCGCTGGGTCCCCGGCCGGGAGGTAGGCCCTCCCTCTGGCTAGCAGTCTGTGACGAGTGGGGGAGGTGTAGCAAGCGGGAAGCGGGTGAAGTCGTCACCTGAACGGGTGATCCTGAGGGATTGGGCGGTCTTGAACAAAGTATCCGGAGGCTCGGCGCGTGTTGTCTCAGATGCCGAGGGACTCCAGGACGGCGCGTGGTGACCGTTCGTCGGGGATCTCCATGGGTGACACCTCGGCGACGACGGGATCGTCCGAGGGCGGCGCGTCCGGGGGCGCTGGCGGCTCGGCTGGATCGTCGGGCGAGGCATCGACCGGTGCGGCCTCGGTGGACTGGGATTCGGTCCCGTCGGGAAAGAACAGATGCCACAACAAGATCAATCCGATGATGCTGAGGACCACTGCGGCGAACCCCGTCGGCTGGCGGAGGAACACGATGGCGTAGCCGGCGCCAGGGACGTGCCAGCTGGCGACGCCCTCGACGTACGAACGAGGAATGGTCCAGACGTCCGCCGTGCGGTTCGCATCCCCCTTGGTGTGGATGCCGGCGGAGCTGATCCGGATGATCCGGTGGGTGACAAGATCGTCGGTGGGCCCGTGACGGAACGTGATCACGTCTCCAACCCGATAGTGATCGTCGGCGGGCCGGTCGATCACCAGGTCGCCGGGCACCAGCTCCGGCGTCATCGAGCCGGTGTGGATGATGTACGGCCGGTACCCGGCGGCGTAGAAGCCCCCGACGGTGCCGGCGAGGCCGAGAACGACAACGGCCAACGCGATCCAGCCAACGATCCGCAGGCGGCGGCGGTCCATCGGCGCTCGCTTGAGCGCGTGGCGCGGCCGCCGGCGGGACCTGGAAGGGGTAGGTCCCGCCGGCGGCTGCGTGGTGTCGGTCAACTGTGAGTCCGCTCAGCGATCACCAGTTGGAGCCGACAGTTCCAGCCGACGTCAGCGGGTACTCGCCGGGCTGGGTTGCGACGATGTGGAAGTTGACGTTCGGCTCGTTCACCTGGTCCTGGTTCGTCTGCTTGCCGGTGAGCCCGAAGACGACAGTTGCCTGATTGGTTGAACCCGGCGCGACGTTGGTAGCGAGCTTGATCGCCTCGGGAACACCGCACTCCGAAACGTCGTTCCCCTGTCCATCAGCGTGCGTTTGCTGGCTTCCGCCGTTGCCATCGTCCGTCACGTGGCAGGAGCCGTTGTCGTAGCCCTTGGTGGCATCGTCAGCGTCGACCAGCTGCAGGTTGTAGGACTCGAAGGCATGGCCCTGAATACCTGTCACCTTGAAGTGGCCGTACATGCCCAGGCCACCGCCCGTGTAGCCGTTGTAGTCAGCGGTCTTGTTGCCCGTGAATCGGCCGTAGTTTGCGGAATTGGGGTCGAAAACCATCCAGACGTCAGCATTTGTCGTCGAAGTGCTGTCGATGTGGAACGTGATCGGCTTCGTCTGGTCCTGACCAGGGTTCAGTCCCGTGAAGGTCAGCTGCGCGCCGCCTGGGACGGAAATTGAGAGGTGGCCCGACGTCCCGTTGAGATTGCCGTCGACGGATGACGTGAAGTACGCCCCCGTTCCCTGGACCGCCATGGTGACCAGCACGGTGGACACCCCCAGCGCTCCGATGAAGCCCGCTAGTCGGGCCACCTTGCCCTTCTTCATTGCGCTCCTCCTAGAAGCACTCCGCCACCCCGAATCGCAGCAACCGTTGCCGCTGGCCCGATTTCAGGCTGCTATGGAGAGTCCTCCCTCGGAATTAGCAAAATTGATGAACCGATGTGCCACCGGGCGGTCGGCTGGGTCTTCGATCCGAGACCTTCGGAGACGCTTCGAGTCGTGGGTGTCACGGCGCGCCATAGGGCGCCCCAGATCCACGATTGGGAGCTACGCGAGGGTGCGGCGGCTCGGCGGCGGATCAGCGTTTGACGGACACGAAGATCGCCGTGCCGGGGAACATCGCGCCACGCTCGGGTGACCACTGGCCCCACACACCGTCGAAGCCGTCCGGCCACTCCGGCTCGATCGCGTCCAGCACGGTGAAGCCGGCCGCCACCAGCTCCCGGATCCGGTCGCCCATGGTGCGGTGGTGTTCGGCATAGGTGGGGATCCCGTCACCGTCCACCTCTACATACGGCGATCGGTCGAAGTACGACTGCACCGCTGTCAGCCCGGCCTTGCCCGGGTCGTCAGGGAAGATCCATCGCATCGGGTGGGTCACCGAGAACACCCACCGGCCGCCCGGCCGCAGCACGCGGGCGACCTCGCGCATCGCTAGCGCCGAGTCCGCCACGAAGGGAATCGCGCCGAACGCCGAGAACGCCACGTCGAACGACGCGTCGGCGAAGGGGAGCGCGCAGACGTCGGCCTGCACCAGCGGCACCGTCACACCCGTCCGCTCCGCCCCGTCCCGCGCGTGCCGCAGCATTCCGGCCGACAGGTCGAACCCCGTCACTTTCGCTCCCTGCCCGGCCAGCCACCGGGAGCACGGCGCGGACCCACAGCCCACCTCGAGCACCGACCGGCCCCGTACGTCGCCCAGCAGCCTCGCGTCGGCCTCGTGCAGGTTCTCCGGGCACCAAATGAAGTCCGCGTCACCCAGGAACGCCCCGTGCTCGGCGTGGTAGTCGTCGGCGTCGGCGTCCCACCAGCGCCGGTTCGCGGCCACCGATGTCGCCTGGTCGGCCGGCATGACCCGGGGCCGGGTCGGGCCCAGGACCTGCTCGGTGCGCGTGTGCTGCTGCGCGGATGGGCTGGGGGTGTTCTCCACGGAAGTCATCGTCGCAGTGTCGGCGCCCATCCGATGATCGAGCACCAGGTATTGCCACCGAGCACCTGAGATCCGGGGTGCTCGGTGGGGAATGCAGGTGCTCGATCATCGGGAAGGCGGCGGAGACGCGTGCTCGATCACGCGGCCGGCGACGGGCGCTCGATCAACGGAAGGCGCCGGCGCCAAGTGCCCGATAGCGCCCCGCGCCCGATCACCGGAAGGCGCCCGATCCGTCCAGCGCCCGATCCGTCCAGCGCCCGACGCGACGGGCGCTCGATCACCGAAGGCGCCGGCGCCAAGCGCCCCAGCGCCCGACCGCCGCCAAGCGCCCCCGGGCCACGCCTCGACCGGTATGTCCGTCACCGTCTGGTTCTTCCGGCCCTGGGTTTTCGAGCAGCCGTTCGCACGGTATGCTGTCTGCTGCGCTGTGGGTGCGTGCTGCCTCGGAATGGAGCAGGCCGCACCGTCGTTGACAAGTGGACGTGCTCCCCAAACCAAGAGGGCTACTGCCACTGTGCCGTCACCGGCACGTGAACGCGACAAGCCCCCGCGGAGCACACCGTCGATTCACTGTCCACCCCCGGAGCAACCCACCACATGACTGTTACCCCAGTCCAGACTGCAGCACCCACCGTCCCGCATGTCGCCGTGAACGACATCGGAACCACCGAGGACTTCCTCGCCGCCATCGATCAGACGATCAAGTACTTCAACGATGGCGACATCGTCGAGGGCACCATCGTCAAGGTCGACCGTGACGAGGTCCTGCTCGACATCGGCTACAAGACCGAAGGCGTCATCCCCTCCCGCGAGCTGTCCATCAAGCACGACGTCGACCCGAACGAGGTCGTCGAACTCGGCGAGCACGTCGAGGCCCTCGTCCTGCAGAAGGAGGACAAGGAGGGACGGCTGATCCTGTCCAAGAAGCGCGCCCAGTACGAGCGCGCCTGGGGCACGATCGAGACGATCAAGGAGGAGGACGGCGTCGTCACCGGCACCGTCATCGAGGTCGTCAAGGGCGG
>JBIQML010000450.1:0-4544 GCA_044463405.1 Nakamurella lactea
TTCGTCAGGCTGATCCCCATTCCCCTGACCCAGCCCGATCCCCGCGGGGGCGCAGGGGCGTCGAGGGCCGGTGTGGCCGCTCGCGCGATGTGAACGGCCAGGTAGATCAGGTACGCCGTGCTGGCGCCCCGGAGCCAGGACCCGACGGCCGGGTCTGCCGCGATGGCTTGCAGGGACTCGACCGCGACCACCACGGCGACGGGCACACCGAGGCAGAGCCCCGCCAGCAGCGGAACCGCGGCCCGCATCCCGCTGCTGGCGCCCGCCCTCGCGGCCAGAACGTTGTTGACGCCGGGGGTGAAGATCATCACCGCCGCGAACGCCGCCAGCGACAGGTACGGCGTCACCGCAGGCGGATCCAGTCGGTGCGCATCTCGATCGCGCGCAGCACGCCGACCATGTCCAGGTCGGCGAACCCGTTCTCGACCGCCTCCCGGTACAGCTCGTGGCAGGTGTCGAGCAGCGGAGTGCCGAGCCGGGCCCGCCGGGCGGCTTCGCCGATCAGCCGGCTGTTCTTGTAGACGTCGGGTATCGCAGCCTGCGGGCTGAGGTCCCCGCGCTGCAGCTTGTCGAGCTTGACCGCCGCGATGGGGCACGCCATCTGGCCGGAGTTGACGGCCTCGACGAAGGTGGGCAGGTCCAGGTGCACGGCCCGGGCGAAGTGGTACGCCTCGGCGAGCGCGGTGACCAGGCCGATCAGGTAGATGTTGACCGCGAACTTCATCCTGGTGCCGGCGGGCGGTGGCCCGCACCTCAGCACGCGGTGGCACATCGCGGCGAGAACCGGTTCCAGTTCGTCGAGGCGGTCGTCGTCCCCCGCCGCCATCGCCACCAGTTGCCCCATCTCGGCGGGTGTCCGGGAGCCGGACACCGGCGCCTCGGCGTACCAGCCGCCGGCGCGGCGGACCGCCTCGCCCAGGTCGGCGGAGAAGTCGGCAGATGTCGTGCCCATGTGCACCAGGCCGCGACCGGCGACGGCGGTGCGGAACTCGTCGCTGCCGGGGCGCAACACGTCGGTGATGACGTCTTCGGTGGAGAGCATGACGATCGTGGCCTCACATCGGCGCAGCACGTCACACGGGTTCTCACCCCGGGTGGCCCCGGCCGCCTCCAGCCGGGCGGGCGCGGACCGCGACCGGTTCCAGACGCGGACGTCGAACCCCGCCCGGACCAGGTTGGCCGCCATGGGCTCGCCCATCAGTCCGGTGCCGATGAAGCCGATCAGCATGTCACCAGGCCTCCTCCTGCCCGATTATGACGCGCGTCATAGTAGCAGGTACTAGTACAGTCGTCATATGCCAGCAGCGCGCCGCGCACGCACGAGCCAGGAACGCACACCCCGTGAGAGGGTCGTCTATACCGCCGCACAACATCTGCGTTCGGTCGGGCCGACCGCCGCGTCCCTGCGGGCGATCGTTCATGACGCGCAGGCACCGTGGGGATCGCTGCGTCACTACTTCCCGGACGGCAAGGAGCAGATCCTCAGCGAGGCGCTGGCGTGGTCGGGAGACTATGCGGCCGCGGATGTCACGGCGTACCTGCAATCCGCCGATCCGACGCCGGGCGGCCTGTTCGTGCACCTGCTGGATACCTGGGCACGCGACCTCAAACGATGCGACTTCGGCCGCGGGTGCCCGGTGGCGGCGGCCACGCTCGATCCCGGCGAGGGCGCCACCGGCCTAGCAGGTGCCACCCGGGCGGCCCTGGACAGGTGGCTCGCCGCGATCGAGCATGCGCTGTCCGGCATGGGCGTGCCGGGAGCCCGCACCCAGGCGCGGACCATGCTGAGCATGCTTGAGGGCGCCATCATCATCAGCCGGGTGCACAGGTCCACCACCGCGCTGACGGAACTGCGCCAGTTCGCCGAGCACTTCGATGCCGCCGGAGGCGGCCGAGGGGACCCCGCCCGTCAACCGGCCAGATAGCGCAGGAACCGGCGCACCTGGCCGGCCGACCGAAGCCGCACACAGCCCGGTCCCCCGGCCCAGGCGTCCCGCTCGGCGTCCACCGCGCGTTGGTGGTAGGTCGTCCGGTGGGTCCACGCCCAGAGCACGATGTTCTGCTCGGGATCGCGGCGCAGCAGGTTGTCCAGGTGTTCCCGGTTGCCGTTCCACAGCTCGCGCCCGGTGAGGCCGCGCCACACCGTCCGGCGGATCAGCCGGGTCATCGTCACCGCCGTGGGCAGGTCCAGGGCGATATGCAGGTCGGCGCTCTCGGCAACCAGGGTGCCGAGCTTGCCCCGGTAGTTGCCGTCGATCACCCAGCGCGGCTGGCGCATCGCCGCGGCGACGGCGGCTCGGAATTCCTCCGGGTCGGCCGGCGTCCAGTCCGGGCCGTGATGCAGCGCGTCGAGTTCCAGGTGCGGCAGGCCCATTCGCGCCGCCAGTGCGCGCCCCAGGGTGGTCTTGCCGGATCCGGGCGGGCCGGTGATCCAGATGCGCGACGGGGATGACGAAGACACGGCGCGCCAGCATACGTCGGCCGCGGTGCGTCCGGCCCGCATTGCCGGGGGCCGACACGGACTCCGTCACCAACTGGGCCGCAGCGGGCCCGGTTCGGCCAGCGCCTGCAAGGTCACGGCCAGCGCATCGATCCGACGTGCCGGAAGGCGGGATCGCCACGCGCGAACCATCTCGCGCGCGGCGTCTTCCGCGGCCGCGGTGCAGCCCCGGCCGCGGTCGGTGAGCTCGAGCAGCACCCGTCGGCCATCGCTCGGATCCGGTCGCCGCCGCAGGTATCCACCGTCGACCAGGTGGGCGACGAGCTCGCTGGCCGCCTGCTTGGTGATCCCCAGATACTCGGCCAGCTGCGCCGCCGTCGCCGGACCGGCCGACAGCATCACGAACGCGAACCCGTGCGCCGGCCGCACGTCGTCGAACCCCCGGCGCCGCATGCCCCGCTGGATCCCCTCCACCAGTTGCCCGGAGACCCGGAGCAGCGCCACCGCCGTCTGCCATTCGTCCATCGCCACCCGATCAGCTTGACAGATTCGTCAAGCTGCCTGACCATGTAGTCAAGTAGGTTGACTATTTGGGAGGACCATCATGCCCGTCATCACCGCCGCCGATGCCACCACCTTCGACATCCACGGCAGCCGGTTCCACTCCTACCTGTCGCCCTCCAGGGGCAGCACCGACCTGTGCGCCTGGCGACTGGAGGTGCCCGCCGGACTGGCCGGGACGCCGCACCGCCCGTCGAACGAGGAGGTGCTGCTGGTGCTCACCGGTGCGCTGCACGGCTCGCTGGACGGCACCGACTTCTGGCTCGCTCCGGGTGACGTGCTGCACGTCCCCGCCGGCAGCGAGCTGCGCGCCGACGGCGGCCCGCAGGGCGCCACGGCGTGGGTGACCACGACGCCGGGGCTGCAGGCCACCACCGCCGACGGAACGACCCTGGAACCGCCCTGGGCCCGGTAACCGCTGCCGGCCCTCGCGCCGCCGTGCAACCCGCCGGGCGGCGATCTCCGTCCGGACAGTGCGGGGCCGACCCCTCGCACATCCGGCACCGGGAGGGCGACATGGCGGGACGCGCGGGCGGACTGCGGCGACAGCGATGGACCGCCCTGGCCGCGGCCGGTCTCGCGGTGGCGCTGGTGATATCGCTGATCGTCGCTAACCGGGCCACCAGGCACAGCGCCGACAGCGACACCACGCCGCCGTCCACGACGTCCGACGGGACCGGCACCGGCGACACCGATGCCGTCGGCACCGGACCGGCGACCGTCCCGCCCAGGCACGGCAACGCCGCGCTGCAGGCCGGCTTCTCGGTGCACGCGGGTACCGCCTCCCCGGCCGACCACCGGACCACCCCGGTGGTCGCCGGAACGCGGCTCAGCGACGCCGCCATCGCCCGGATCCTCGGCCGGCTGCCCGCCTGGAAGGGCGACTCCGGCCTGGCCGCCGACTACCACTGGCCGGCCCAGACGCTGACCAAACCCGCTGCCGGGAAGACGATCTCGCAGACCTTCCCCGCCCGATCGGACAGCCAGAACCCGCCGAACACCCCGACACCGCCACCGGCGGGGCCGCTGAAGGTACTGCGGATCCAGCCACAGGGCGACGTGTCGCTGGCGCCGTTCATCAGCATCACCTTCAACCAGCCCATGGTCGCGGTGAGCACCGTCGGCCAGCTCGCCGACGGCACGGTCCCGGCGCGCGTCAGCCCGTCCGTCCCGGGCCACTGGGACTGGATCGGCACCAGCACGCTGCGCTTCTCCGCCGACTCCGACACGGTCGACCGGCTGCCCATGGCCACCAGGTTCACCGTCACCGTCCCGGCCGGCACCACCTCGACCACCGGCGGCAGGCTCGCGTCCACGGCGTCCGCGACCTTCACCACGCCCGCCCCCCAGGTGCAGAGCTTCGTCCCGGGCCCCAAGACGCCGGTGGACCTGCACCCGGTGATGGTGGCCGTGTTCAACCAGCGGGTCGACCCTGCCACCGTCCTGAGATCGGTGACGGTGACGGCCGGCGACACCCGGCAGCCGGTCCACCTCGCCACCGCCGCGGAGATCGCGGCCGACCAGCGGGCCGTGGCCGCGGTGA
>JBIQML010000451.1:0-4541 GCA_044463405.1 Nakamurella lactea
GGAGATCACCTGCCAGCCGTCGGGCACGGTAGCGGTGACGGAGAACGCGGCCGGTTCCGCCGGATGCTCGTTGACGGGGTACCAGGCCGACGCCGAGAACGGTTCGCCGGCCGCCAGCGCGCCGCCGTCCTGGGTGCGGTACCAGCCGCCGGCGCCGAGGTTGGAGTCGCCGCTGTCGATCATGCCGGGCTCTCCGGAATAGGAGACCCGGACGGTCATCCCGCCGTTCTGGGCGACGGGGGCGGCGGGGGTGATCACCAGCTCCGAGCCCTGCTGGGCGAAGGTGGCGGCCGCGCCGTTCACCGTCACCGCCGACACCGTCAGGTCCGGCTGCAGATCCAGGTTGAACCGGCCGAGTTCCCGTGCGGCCGTGGCGGTCCCGGTGATCGTGGTGACGGCCTCCAGATCGTTGCCGTCCGGGTGGTAGGTCAGCACCACCGAGTAGCTGTCGGCCTGGTAGCCGCCGTTGCCGGCGGTGGGGTAGTAGGGGTCGCCGGCGCCGTCCGAGCCGGCCACCTCCCCGGGTGGGAGGTCGGTGGAGGTGGGGGCTGACGGTGACGGCGCCGACGACGGTGACGGGGACTCCGACAGCGACGCCGACGATGACGCCGGGGTCGGCGGCGGAGTCGACTGCTGCCGCGAATGGCCCGGGGAGGGGGACGAGCGGACGGTTGGCGTCGCGCGGGCGGTTGGCGCGGTGCCGGTGACGGAGCCTCCGGGGACGCTCGAGGCGGAGACCCCCTCCGCGGTCCGCGGCATGCCGGTCAGGGTCGCGGTGCACCCGGCGAGAACGGTCAGCGCGGCGAGCGTCACGGTCGCGAGGAGCGCCGCGCGTCGACGCCCGGCGATCGACTTCGTCACCGCCGCACCGTAGCAAGGGTGGCCATGGTGATGCCGCGCCCTGCGGATCGGCGGCTGCTCAGCGCTTCCCGCATGCGGTGGTCAACGCGTCGAGTCCTTGCTCGACGCGCTTGACGTCCCCCCGCGTGATGGCCGCGAGGATGTCGGAGGCAGCCTCGGACAGATCCTGATGGCCGGCGACGTGCGAGCCGGTCATCGCGCCCAGCAGCCCGACGGCCCCGCCCCATTCGTACGCCGCCGGTCCGGCGTCGTCGCCGACGGTCAGCCACTCCTCGGTCGGGCCGCCATGCGCCGCCACGTCCGATGCCAGGGCGCACGCGTAGCCGACCCGACCCTGCGTCGAGATGTCCGGCCGGCGTTCCGGGATGTTCTCGTGCCGGCAGCCCTGGGCGAGGTCATCCAGGCCCTGCTGCATCTTCTTCATGTCCAGTTGCACCAGGCCCGAGGAGTACGCCGTGGCCGCCTCGGACAGCTCCGGATGTCCGGCGACGTGAGCCCCCACCAGCGCGCCCAGCAGGCCGCTCGCACCGGCCACCTCGTGCATCACCGGATCGGCGTCGTCGCCCACCGCGATGTTCCACGAGTCGACTGGGCCGTGGTTGGTGGAGGCGTCGACCGCGAGGGCACACGCGTAGTCCAGCCGTCCGGCCGCCGACACGTCCGGCACCTTCGCCAGTTGCCCCGACTCCCGCACGGGACTGCCCTGCGACGTCCCGGTGCAGCCGGACAGCACGGCCACTGCGGCGATCACGACCCCTGCCGCGACTCGACTGCCGATCCCCGTCGCGCGCCCCCGCATCCGACCCCCCCGCTTCTCGATTGGCTCGTCGCCCTCACCCTATGCAGCGCTCCCGGCCCGCCAGGGCCATTCGGCGTCATTGCCCCCAGACGGCAGAGGGCGGTGACGGCGCCCGGTGAACGCCCCGACCAGGGGAGACCCCGACGATCCGGCATGACGGATGTCATGGCCGAACCGTGACGCGTGACGTGCTCACGCGGGCCCCGCTCGCGACATCGTTGATGGCATGACGACATCACCCACGTTCCCCGTTCCGGGCGCCGGAACCGCTGACCACTCCAGGGCCGCAGCCCGGGACGGCGCCGCGGTGCGCCTGACCGGCCTGCACAAGAGCTTCGGCCACGTGCAGGCCGTGCGCGGCGTCGACCTGACCATCGCGCCCGGCGAGGTGGTGGCCTTCCTCGGCCCGAACGGCGCCGGCAAGTCCACCACCATCGACATGCTGCTGGGCCTGACCGCGCCGGATGCCGGCACGGCGACGCTGTTCGGAACCGACCCCGTCACCGCCGTGCGGGCCGGCAGCGTCGGCGCCATGCTGCAGTCCGGCGCGCTGCTTCCCGACGTCACCGTCCGGGAGCTGGTGGCGACGTTCGCCGCGCTGCACCGCCACCCGCTGGCGGTGGACGAGGCCATCGCTCGCGCCGGCATCACCGAGATCGCGGGCCAGAAGACCACCAAGCTCTCCGGCGGCCAGGCGCAGCGGGTGCGCTACGCCCTCGCCCTGGTGCCCGACCCCGACCTGCTGGTGCTGGACGAGCCGACCGTGGCGATGGACGTGGAGCTGCGCCGGTCGTTCTGGGCGTCCATGCGCGAGTTCACCGCCGCCGGCAAGACCGTCATGTTCGCCACCCACTACCTGGAGGAGGCCGACGACTTCGCCGACCGGGTGGTCGTCCTGGCCCGCGGACAGATCGTCGCGGACGGCACCGGCGCGCAGATCAAGGCCACCGTGGCCGGCCGGGCCATCACCGCCGCGGTCCCCGGCGGAACCGTCGCCGCGCTGCGGGCCCTGCCAGGGGTGTCCGCCGCCGAGCAGCAGGGACCGCGGATGGTGTTGCACTGCAGCGATTCCGACGCCGCGCTGCGCGCGCTGCTGAGCGCGTTCCCGGACTGCCACGACATCGAGATCCGCACCGGCAACCTGGAGGACGCGTTCCTCGAGCTGACCGCGAACGCGACGGGGGCGGCCGCATGAGCACCCGCACGGCGGCGCTGTCCCATGCCGATACGACGCGACCCGACCCGGCCCACTCCGGTCCGATCACCCGACCGGATCCGACCACCCGTCCCGAGAAGAGGACCACCAGCATGAGCATGGCCCTGAGCTACACGCTGATCACGGCGCGCTCCACGTTCCGCAACACCCGCTTCGTCCTGTTCACCGTCGCGCTGCCGGTGGTGATGTACCTGCTGTTCAACAACCTGTACGGCGACCAGACCGAGGGCGGCATCAACGTCGGCTCCTACCTGATGGTCTCCATGGCCGCGTACGGCGGCATCGGCGCCACCATCAACGCGGGAGCCCGCATCGCCATCGAGCGGCAGACCGGCTGGAACCGGCAGCTGCGGCTCTCGGCGCTGTCCGCCCGCGGCTACCTGTTCGCCAAGGCCGCGGTCGCGATGCTGGTCGCGCTGCCGGCGATCGTGCTGGTGTTCCTGGCCGGGGTGGTCTTCGGCAGCGCCGACCTGACGCTGGGCCAATGGATCGGCTGCGGCCTCGCGCTGTGGATCTCCCTGATCCCGTTCGGGATCCTCGGCCTGGTGATCGGATTCGTGGCCACCGTCGACTCCGCGCAACCGCTGACCATGCTGACCTACATGGCGCTGGCCATCCTGGGCGGGCTGTGGTTCCCGGTCAGCCAGTTCCCGCCCTTCCTGCAGCACGTGGCCAAGGCGCTGCCGTCGTATTGGGCCGCCCAGATCGCCCGCGAGCCGCTGGCCCACCAGGCGATCCCGCTGACCGGCGTGCTGGTGCTGGCCGCGTGGGCCGTCGGGCTCGGGGTGCTGGCGATGGCCGCCTACCGGCGCAGCGGCCGCAAGGCGTGAGTCCCCGCACCACCTCGGGTGGCTCGACGGGCGCTCCGGCGCCCGCCGAGCCGTCCGACCGCACGCTGCCGCCGGCGCCGATGGGGCAGGATGGGGCGGTGATGCGGCGGGCCGGTGACGCAGCCCGGGGCGGTGCGCGGGCCCCGGAGCCCGACGACGCCCACCGGGCCGGTGAGAGCGGCCTGTCCGCGCTGCGCAGCGGCCTGCGGGAGCTGTTCGCCGCCCCGGCCACGCCCATCGGCCGGCAGTGGGTGCCCGGCTCGCCGCCGCGGCCCGCAGATCCCACCGATCCCACCGGCCCTGCCGATTCCACCGGCCCTGCCGATTCCGCCGGTCGCGCCGGCATCGCCCCGCCGACCGCGATCGCCGCGCCCGGTCCGGAGGAGCTGCGCAAGCGCCGGATCTCCGGACGGCGCCGCTGGTACGCCGGGTCGCTGGTCGGGCTGGCCTTCCTGGTGGTCGCCATGGTGCAGGCCGCCACCGACGGCGGGTCGGTCGCGTCCGTGGTCGCCTTCGAGCTGCTCGCCGTGGCGTTCGGGGTGTTCTACGTGTTCGCCCCGGTCCGGGTCTCCGGAGGATTCACCGAGGTCGGCGTCGGGTCGTGGGGCAAGCTGGCGGCGCTGGCCGCGATGGTCGCCATCACGGTGCCGATGATCATCATCGGTGGCACCGGCGTCACCGCGCTGTGGATCTACGTCGGCGTCGCGGCCGCGATCATGTTCCCGCTCGGCGGGGCTATGGTCATCGCGCTGGTGCTGGCGGCGGCGATGCTGGCGATCGCCGGTCTGGCGGGGGACTCGCTGCCGTGGGAGCTCGCGCTCACCCTGGTCGCACT
>JBIQML010000452.1:0-4505 GCA_044463405.1 Nakamurella lactea
TCGTAGCGCACCCGTGGTTCGAATCCCGCCCGCCGGCATTCGGCCAGCGCCCAGCGCCGCGCCTGGGTGCCGGACGGCTCCATGGCCCAGTCCTGATCGGCCAGATCGACCAGCCCGGTGGCGTCGCACGAGTCGGGCATCACCAGGTGCAGCGGGTCCATCCCGAGCCCCGTCACCTCCGCCCCCTGAACCGCCGGCCGCGGCTGGGCGGGGTACTCCTCGCCCAGCACCACGTCGAAGTCCCGCGCCAGCAGCGCGGGCAGCGCCCGATCCTCGGACAGGTGGCGGACCGACACCCGCAGGTCCGGATGTGTCGCGCGCAGCGCGAGCAGCGCGGTGGGAACGACGGTGTGCGCTGCCGTCTGGAACGACGCGATCCGGACCGTGCCCCGCACCCGGTGCCGCGACTGCGCGATCTCCGCCTCGGCACTCTCCAGGTGCTGCAGGATGCCCTCGGTGTGCCGGACCAGGATGGCCGCCTCCTCGGTCAGCCGGACTCCGCGCCCGACCGGCTGCAGCAGCGGCACACCCACCTCGCGTTGCAGCAGCCGCAACTGGTGCGAGACCGAGGACGGGTTGTATCCCAGCGCGTGCGCCGCCGCGGCAAGGGTGCCCCGGAGGCTCACCTCGCGGAGCAGTCGCAGCCGGGCCACGCTGTACATCCCGCCTCCATACATGCGCAAATATCACTGATACTGGTGTGAATCATCCTATCGACACCACTGCTCCTCGTGCCTACCGTCGGAAGGACGGATCCCGCTCGAGTCCTCTCGCACCCGCACGGAGCGCACCATGACGGAAGTTCCGACCCGCGCCGGGTCCGCCCCGACGGTCGGTGTCAACGGAGAGCGGCTGTGGAGCTCCCGTCTGCTGGAACTGTCCGCATGACGAGCTCCGCCCGGCCGTGGGCCCATCGGAATCCCACGAGCCCGGACGTCCAGCAACCCGTCACGACGCCCCCTGCCCCCGCAAGGACGTTCCACCGCAGCATGCCCGGCTACGCCGCCACGCCACTGGTGCCGGTGCCCGCGCTGGCCCGGCGGTGGGGCATCGCCTCGGTGCACGTCAAGGACGAGTCGCACCGGCTGGGGCTGCCCGCCTTCAAGATCCTCGGCGCCTCCTGGGCGGCGAACCGCGGACTCTGTGCCCGGGCCGGCCGACCACCGGCCGCCTCGCTCGCCGACCTGCGCGACATCGCCGGCGGCAGCGGCGTCACCCTGGTGACCGCCACCGACGGCAACCACGGTCGGGCGCTGGCACGGATGGCCCGACTGCTGGGCCTGGCCGCGCGCATCTACCTGCCGGGCGGGCTGCCGGAGCCGACGCTCGCGGCGATCCGCGGAGAGGGCGCCACCGTGGTGGACACCGGCGCGACCTACGACGACGCGGTGGCGCGCGCCGCCGAATCGATCGCCGGTAGCGACCTGCTGATCCAGGACACCGCGTGGCAGGGCTACGAGCAGGTTCCCGGCTGGATCGTGGACGGCTACGCCACCCTGCTGGACGAGATCGACTCGCAGCAGCCGGACACGCCGACGGTGCTGGCGGTGCCCACCGGGGTCGGCTCGCTGCTGCAGGCCGTCCTGCAGCACTACCCGGCGGCAGCGGATCGGCGAACCCGGGTGCTCGCCGTGGAACCCGT
The DNA here is from genome assembly GCA_044463405.1 of Nakamurella lactea. Taxonomy (GTDB): domain Bacteria; phylum Actinomycetota; class Actinomycetes; order Mycobacteriales; family Nakamurellaceae; genus Nakamurella; species Nakamurella lactea_B. The sequence continues at coordinate 1,643 of JBIQML010000452.1, forward strand.
CACCGCCGCCTGCGTCACCGCCTCGCTGGCGACCGGGCATCCCGTCACCGTCGAAACCTCAGCGCCGACCTGCATGGCCGGTCTGAACTGCGGCACCGTCTCGGCCATCGCCTGGCCGGTGATCCGGCGACGCCTCGACGCCGCGATCGGCGTCACCGACGACGAGACCGGCTGGGCGATGGGCATTCTGCGGGAGAACGGAGTGCCGGTCGGGCCGTGCGGCGCCGCATCGGCGGCCGGAGTGCAGGCGGCCCTGGACATTCCCGGCGGCGTCGAAACTCTCGGTCTGGACGGGGATGCTCGCGTGGTGCTGCTCAGCACCGAGGGCGCCGGAGAGGGGAAGGACACGGCATGGACACGCTAACTCGTGACATCCGCGTGCTGCTGCAGGATCTCGTCGGGATCGCGTCGGTCAATCCGCGGCTGGCGGCCGACGGCACCGGCGAGAACGGCATCGCCCGATACGTGGCCGGCTGGTGCCGCGACAACGGGCTGACCGCCGAGGTCATCGGCGACGGTGACGGGCGCCCGAACGTGCTGGCCTCCTCCCGCCCCGGCCCGGCGGGACCGACGCTGTTGCTGTGCGGCCATCTGGACACCGTGGGATTGGGCTCCATGACCGACCCGCTGGTGCCGCGGATCGACGGCGACCGCCTCTACGGCAGGGGCGCCTACGACATGAAGGCGGGCCTGGCCGCCGCGCTGATGGCCTGCCGCGAAGCCGCCAGGCGGAACCTGGACGCGCGGGTGCTGGTCGCGGCGGTGGCCGACGAGGAGCACGGCAGCATCGGGATCCGGCGCGTGCTGCGGGATCTGGCGGCGGACGCGGCCATCGTGACCGAACCCACCGAGATGGCGATCGGCATCGCGCACAAGGGATTCGTGTGGACCGAGATCGACGTGATCGGTGTGGCCGCGCACGGCTCCCGTCCGCAGCTCGGGGTGGACGCCATCGTCAAGACCGGCGCCCTGCTGGTCGGGCTGGACCAGATGAACCGGGCGCTGGCGGATCACCCGCACCCGCTGCTCGGCCCTGGCACCGTGCACGCCTCGCTCGTCGACGGGGGACAGGAGCCCTCCACCATCCCCGGTCGATGCCGGCTGACCATCGAACACCGCACCCTTCCGGGGCAGGATCGTTCCGACGTGCAGGCCCTGGTGGCGGACCTGCTGACCCGCTGCGGCCGGGCCGACCCGGAATTCCGGGCCGAGGCGCGGACGCTGATGCACCGGCCGGCGATGGAGACGTCCGCGGATCATCCACTGGTGCGGGCGCTGAGCACGGCCCACCGTGAGCTGCGGGGAACCCGAGCCGACCTGGTCGGGATGAGCTACTGGGCCGACTCTGCGTTCATCTCGGCCCGCGGCATCCCCACCGTGCTGTTCGGGCCGGGCGGGGAGGGCGCGCACGCGGATGTCGAATGGGTCAGCCTGACCGATACCGTCGACTGCGCCCGAATCCTGCTCGAGGCGGCCCGCTCGATGAGCGGTGGGTGGGGTGGATGACGGGGCTCGAACCCGCGACAACCGGCACCACAAGCCGGCACTCTACCAACTGAGTTACATCCACCATGGTCGCCGCAGCGGGCGAGCCGAAGCAATAGTCTAGCCGACCGGCGGAGTGTCCGGCTGCTGCATGGCGCCCGCCGGGAGGAACGACGCCGCGACGGCTTCCGCCTGCTCCGCGGTCGGCCCCGGCTCCGGCACGAAGACCGCCTTCCGGTAGTAGGCCAGCTCCCGGATCGATTCCCGGATGTCCGCCAGCGCCCGGTGCGCCATGCCCTTCGCCGGCTGCGCGGCGTACACGGCCGGGTACCAGCGGCGGCACAGCTCCTTGATGGACGACACGTCGATCATCCGGTAGTGCAGGAACGCGTCGAACTCCGGCATGTCGCGGGCCAGGAAGCCCCGATCGGTGGCGATCGAGTTGCCCGCCAGGGGGGCCCTGCCGGCCTCGGGCACGTGCGCGCGAACGTACTCCAGCACCGCGCCCTCGGCCTGCTGCACCGTCACCGTCGAGGCGCGCACCTCCTCGGTGAGCCCCGACTTGCCGTGCATCCTGGCCACCACGTCGGGCATGCCCTCCAGCGCCTCGTCGGAGGCGTGGATCACCAGGTCCACCCCCTCGCCGAGCACGTTCAACTCGCCGTCCGTCACCAGGGCGGCGATCTCGATCAGCGCGTCGCGGCCCAGGTCCAGCCCGGTCATCTCGCAGTCGACCCACACCAGTCTGTCTGTCGTCACGGTGGCAAGACTATGCCGAACAGGTGACGGCCCGGACACGCTCACCCCCAGCCGGGCGACGCCACGCCGCCCGGGACGCGGCGCCCGCCCGGCTGGCCCAGCAACGGGCCGACGCCGGTGAGGACGCGGACCAGGACTCCCGGAGTGGGCAGCGATTCTGGAGGCGGTGACGGGGATCCGGCCGGCGGTGACGAGTCGCCCGGCGGCGCGATCAGCCGTTCAGGTCCACACTCTCGCGCAGCGCCGGCGGCGCCATGGCGAACCAGGCGTCGCGGATCGCGTCGACCACGTCGTCGTCCTCCGCCGCGCCGAGTTCGACGAGCAGGGCGGCGAAGCCGTCGAAATGCGCGATGGTGAAGAAGCCCGGCCGCCGCTCGGCCAGCACCGCCTCCTTCTCATCCAGGTCCGCGGTGCGCAGCGCCAGGATCGGCAGCTCCGGGACCGGGGCGTCGCCGAACCGCTTGATGTCCGCCTTGCTGAACGGCCGCACCCAGGCGAACGCCTTGCCGGCCACGAACCAGGTGCGGTTGCCGAACCGGGACCCCTCGGTGACCTGTGGCAGGCCGGTGGCCACCCGCTCGACGTCGGTGATCGACATCATCGGACCACACTAGCCGTC
>JBIQML010000453.1:0-4491 GCA_044463405.1 Nakamurella lactea
CGGCGGAGGCGGGCCCTACCGCCCGTCCCAGCCGTCCGGCGGTGGTGGTGGCGGCTACCGCGGACGCCCCGGTGGTGGCGGCCGCGGTCGCGGCGGCGCGGCCGGCGCGTTCGGCCGGCAGGGCGGCCCGGCCCGCAAGGGTCGCAAGTCGCGCAAGCAGCGCCGGCAGGAGTTCGACAACATGCAGGCGCCGTCGATCGGCGGCGTGACGCTGCCCCGCGGCAACGGGCAGACCGTGCGTCTGCCCCGCGGCTCCTCGCTGAGCGACTTCGCGGACAAGATCGACGCGAACCCCGCCTCGATGGTGCAGGCGCTGTTCCACCTGGGCGAGATGGTCACCGCCACCCAGTCGGTGTCCGACGACGTGCTCGAACTACTCGGCTCCGAGATGGGCTACGAGGTGCAGATCGTCTCGCCGGAGGACGAGGACCGCGAGCTGCTGGAGGCGTTCGACCTGTCCTACGGCGAGGACGCCGGCGACGACACCGACCTGCAGGTCCGGCCGCCCGTGGTCACCGTGATGGGTCACGTCGACCACGGAAAGACCAAGCTGCTGGACGCCATCCGGCACACCGACGTGGCGCAGGGCGAGGCGGGCGGCATCACCCAGCACATCGGCGCCTACCAGGTGTCCACCGAGCTGGAGGGCCAGCAGCGGCTGATCACCTTCATCGACACCCCCGGTCACGAGGCGTTCACCGCCATGCGTGCCCGCGGCTCGGCGGCGACCGACATCGTGGTCCTGGTGGTGGCCGCGGACGACGGCGTGATGCCGCAGACCGTGGAGGCCATCAACCACGCCAAGGCCGCCGAGGTGCCGATCGTGGTGGCGATCAACAAGATCGACAAGGAGGGCGCCAATCCGGACAAGATCCGCCAGCAGCTCACCGAGTACGGGCTGATCGCCGAGGAGTACGGCGGCGACACCATGTTCGTGGAGGTCTCGGCGAAGAACCGGCTCAACATCGACGGGCTGCTGGAGGCCATCCTGCTGACCGCCGACGCGGCGCTGGACCTGCGGGCCAACCCCGACATGGAGGCCCAGGGCGTGGCCATCGAGGCACACCTGGACCGCGGCCGGGGCGCCATGGCGACCGTGCTGGTGCAGCGCGGAACGCTGCACGTCGGCGACTCGATCGTGGCCGGCAACGCCTACGGCCGGGTCCGCGCCATGCTGGACGAGAACGGCGAGCAGGTGCAGGAAGCCCCGCCGTCCCGCCCGGTGCAGGTGCTCGGGTTCACCTCGGTGCCGGGCGCCGGGGACAACTTCCTGGTCGTCGAGGAGGACCGGGTGGCCCGGCAGGTCGCCGAGCGCCGGCAGGCACGCACCCGCAAGGCCCAGGTGGCCAGCCGTCGCCGGGTGTCGCTGGACACCCTGAACGCCGCGCTGGCCGAGAACAAGATCGAGCAGCTGACGCTGATCATCAAGGGCGACAACTCCGGCACCGTGGAGGCGCTGGAGGATTCCCTGATGAAGCTGGACGTCGGCGAGGAGGTCGCGATCCGGGTCGTGCACCGCGGCGTCGGCGGCATCACCCAGGACGACATCAACCTGGCCGCCACCACCGACGCGATCGTGCTCGGCTTCAACGTCAAGCCGGTCCGCGGGGTGTCCGAACTCGCCGACCGCGAGGGCGTGGAGATCCGCTACTACACGGTGATCTACCAGGCCATCGACGACGTCGAGTCGGCCCTGAAGGGCATGCTCAAGCCGGAGTTCGAGGAGGTCGAACTGGGCACCGCGGAGGTCCGCGAGGTGTTCCGGTCGTCCAAGTTCGGCAACATCGCCGGCTGCATCGTGCGGTCCGGCGAGATCCGGCGCAACACCAAGGCGCGGCTGCTGCGCGGCGGTGTGGTGATCAACGACAACCTGCAGATCGAGTCGCTGCGACGCTTCAAGGACGACGTCACCGAGGTCCGCGAGGGTTTCGAATGCGGTATCGGCCTCGGCTCGTGGAACAACATCGAGGTGGAGGACACGATCGAGACCTACGAGATTCGCGAGAAGCCGCGCGGCTGATCGTCGGACGGGCGGGTGGCGGCGGCCACGGGGTCGCCGCGGCCCGCCCGAACGGCTCGGCGGCTGGCTGGTGTGCCGATGTTCGTCGGAATCCTGGAATGCGACATGCTGCTCGGCGACGTGCACTCGCTCAAGGGCAAGCGCGCCGTGCTGCGGCCGCTGCTGGCCAGGCTTCGCCGGCTGGAGGTCAGCGTCGCCGAGGTCGGTGACGCGGACCTGCACCGCAGGGCGCTGATCGGCGTCGCCGTCGCCTCCGGGCAGCCGGCCACCGTCACGCGCGTGCTGGACGAGTGCGAGCGGATGGTGGCGGCGAACGTGGAGGTGCAGCTGCTGTCGGTGCGGCGGCGGCTGGTGGGACCGGACGACTGAGCGCGTCCGGCGGTGGTGGAGCATGCCCGCGCGCACCGGCGGCGGGCAGCAGGAGGGGAGTGAGCGGTCATGGCGGACCCGGCACGGGCGCGCCGGTTGGCCAAGCGGATCATGGCGATCGTGGCCACCGAGCTGGAGCACCAGGTCAAGGACCCCCGGCTGGCGATGGTGACGATCACCGCGGCCACCGTCACCGCCGACCTGCGCGACGCCACGCTGTACTACACGGTCTACGGCGACGACGCCGAGGCCGCCGACACCGCCGCCGCGCTGGCCAGCGCGTCCGGTGTGCTGCGCAGCGCGGTGGGGCGGCAGACCGGCATCAAGTTCACCCCCACCCTGACCTTCAGACCCGACACCGTGCCCGAGCAGTCCCGGCACATCGAGGAGCTGCTGGTGGCGGCCAGGGCCGCGGACGCCGCGGTGGCCGCGCGGGCCGCCACCGCGAGCTTCGCCGGCGACGCCGACCCGTACCGGGAGCCGCGCAGCGCCGCCGAGCCGGACGGTGGTCCTGGCACGGCAGTCGCTGGGGGCACTGACGGGGCTGCGGGCACTGGGGGCGACGGCACCGAGCGGGAGACCACCGGGCGGTGACGAGCATCCGGCACATCCCCGAATCGGCGGACCTGACCGCCGAGGTGGACGCCGCGCGGGCGCTTCTCGAGGGGGCCTACAGCGTCGTGCTGCTGGCGCACATCAACCCGGATGCCGATGCGCTGGGCAGCGCGCTCGCCCTGGGCCTGGCGCTGCGACGTCGCGGCGCCGCAGCCGTGGTCAGCTTCGCCGAACCCGACGGGGTGCCGGGCTCGCTGGCGACCCTGCCGGGACAGCAGCTCATCGCCGCCCCGGGCGACCTTCCGCCGCGACCGGACCTGGTGGTCACCCTGGACGTCGGGGCGGCGGACCGGCTGGGGTCGCTGCGCGGCCTGCTGGACACCGCCGGCGCGGTGCTGGTGATCGACCACCACCGCACCAACACCCGGTTCGGCACCCACCACCTGATCGATCCGGAGGCGGAGGCCACCGGAGTGCTCGTCGCGCGTCTGTTGGACGTGATGGGCGCTTCGATCGATGCGGATATCGCCGCCGACCTGTACGCCGGACTGGCCACCGACACGGTGTCCTTCCGCCATGTCACCGCCGGCACCCACCGGCTCGCGGCTCGCCTGGTGGACGTCGGGATCCGGCCCGGCGAGCTGATGGTCCCGATCACCGACACGCATCCGTTCGGCTGGCTCGACATGCTCTCCACGGTGCTGGGACGGGCGGTGCGGGTGTCCGGCGCGGCCGACGGCCACGACCTGGTGCACACCGAGGTCCGCCTCGCCGACGCCGACGGCCTGCGCGCCGAGGAGGTCGACTCCGTCATCGACATCGTGCGCACCACCGCCGGCGCCGGGGTCACCGTGGTCGGCAAGCAGTCCGGTCCGGACCGCTGGCAGGTCTCGCTGCGCAGCGGCGGTGCGGTGGATGTCGCCGCCGTCGCGGCCCGGCTGGGGGGTGGCGGGCACCGGCTGGCCGCCGGTTTCACCCATCTCGGGAACTACCCGTCGGCGATCGACCGGGTGCGGGACGCGATCGCGGCGCCACCGGACGGCGCCGCCCCGGCCGCGGGGCGCCGCATGGACGGTGAGCGCGGCTCCGGGGGAGGCTGAGCCGGTCGTCACCGTCACCGCCATTCGCACCTCCCACCGTGCCGATGGCCTCGGCGCCTCGCCGAGACCCGTACGCCCCCGCCACCACCGCCCGATGAAACCGTGACCACCCGATGACCGCCACCGATCCCGCCCCGCCCGACCCGCGCGCCGAACCCGGCCTGCTGCACCGCGGCGGCCAGCGGCTGGCCGCACCACTGCGCCGGCGCCTCGGCTGGTTCGTGTGGGGGATCGGCGCCGGCGTCTACGTGCTGGCCGTGTTCCACCGCACCTCGCTGGGTGTCGCCGGACCGCAGGCCGCGGAACGCTTCTCGCTCAACGCCGCCCAACTCGGCAGCTTCGTGATGCTGCAGCTGGGCATCTACGCCGCCATGCAGGTGCCCACCGGCATCCTGGCCGACCGGTTCGGCCCGCGGCGGATGCTGCTGGCCGCCACCACCGTGATGG
>JBIQML010000454.1:0-4478 GCA_044463405.1 Nakamurella lactea
GTCGCTGACCGCGTTCCGGTGGGCGTTCGTGGCGCTGGCGGTGCTCACCGCGTTCGGGCTGACCCGGATGCTGGCCTGGTGGCTGCGCACCCGGGCTGTGGTGCTGATGGCTGCGGCCCGCGGCGAGGAGGTGCCCGTGCACATCACCGCGCACCGGTGGGAGCTGGTGGACGCGGTGCTGCTGGCCGCCGAGGCGGAGCGGGCCCGGGCGGCACGGCAGGCCGCCGACGATCCGCCGCCCGAGCCGCCACCCGGCCTGCAACCCGGCCCGCCACCCGGCCTGCAACCCGGCCCGCCACCCGGCCCGCCACCCGGCCTGCAATCCGGCCTGCAACCCGGCCTGCAATCCGGCCTGCAATCCGGCCCTGATCCGACCCGGCGGGACACGGCATGACGGACCCCGCCGCCCCGGGACCGGGCCTGCTGCTGGTGGACAAGCCGTCCGGGCCGACCTCGCACGACGTGGTCGGCCGGGTCCGCACGATCCTGCGCACCCGCCGGGTCGGGCATGCCGGCACCCTGGATCCGATGGCGACCGGCCTGCTGGTGATCGCGGTCGGTCGGGCCACCCGGCTGCTCGGGCACCTGGCGCTGACGGCCAAGAGCTACACGGCTACCATCCGGCTGGGGGAGGCCACCAGCACCGACGACGCCCAGGGCGATCCGATCGGCGGCGCGGACACCGCCGCCTTGACCGACGCGGACGTGACCCGGGCGATGGCCAGGCTGACCGGCGAGCTGATGCAGATCCCCAGCTCGGTGTCGGCGGTGAAGGTGGACGGCAGGCGCGCCTACGCGCGGGTCCGCGCGGGCGAGCGGGTGCAGTTGGCGGCCCGGCCGGTGACGGTGTCCCGGTTCGACGTGCTCGGACCGGCCCGGCGGCACGACGGCGTGCTGGATCTCGACGTGTCGGTGGACTGCAGCACCGGTACCTACGTGCGCGCGCTGGCCCGGGACCTGGGGGAAGCGCTCGGAGTCGGCGGGCACCTCACGGCGCTGCGCCGGGTCTCGGTGGGGCCGTTCTCGGTGGCCGACGCCGTGGACGTGTACCCCGACGGGGTGCCGGAACGGGGCGGGCCCCGACCGGAGATCCCGGCCGCGTTGCGGGGTCGGGTGTCCGGCGCGGTGCTGCCGGTGGCCGAGGTGGCCCGGCGGGCCTTCCCGGTGCGGGAGCTGGACGCGGCGCAGACGGCGGACCTGGAGCACGGCAGGGCCGTGCCGCCGGCCGGGATCGGCGGGGTGTACGCGGGGCTGGCGCCGGACGGCGACCTGGTGGCCCTGCTGGCGGAGCGGGACGGCGCTGCCCGCCCGGTGCTGGTGTGGCGCGCGGCCGGGTGACGGCGTTCTGGAGTTTGATCGAGCACCAGGGTTTCGAATCGAGCACCCGAGATCGCTGGTGCTCGCCGAGGGAAGCGGGTGCTCGATCACGCCGGTGGGTGGCGCGGTGGCCGGGCGGCCGGGTGGCCGGGTGGCGGCGTTCTGGAGTTTGATCGAGCACCAGGGTTTCGAATCGAGCACCCGAGATCCCTGGTGCTCACCGAGGGAAGCGGGTGCTCGATCACCCGGTGGGTGGCGCAGTGGCCGGGCGGCCGGGTGGCCGGGTGGCGGCCCTCTGGAGTTTGATCAAGCACCAGAGTTTTGAATCGAGCACCCGAGATCCCCGGTGCTCACCGATGGAAAGCGGGTGCTCGATCACCCGCCCGGTCGGCCGGCCCGGTGGCCGCTGGGCGCGCCCGGTCCGCCGTCTGCCAGGATCTGAGCCAACGGAGCGACGGGAAGGGAGCGGCGGTGCAACGGTGGCGCGGGCTGGAGCAGGTTCCGCCGGGCTGGGGCCGGTGCGTGCTGACCATCGGGGTCTTCGACGGCGTGCACCGCGGCCACCAGGCGCTGATCCGGGCCGCCGTCGAGCGGGGCGCCGACCTCGGCCTGCCGGTGGTGGTGATGACGTTCGACCCGCACCCGGCCGAGGTGGTGCGCTCCGGGGCGCACCCCGGGCTGCTGACCACGCTGCCGCGCCGCGCCGAACTCGTCGGCGAGCTCGGGGTCGACGTCTTCCTGGTGCTGCCGTTCACCCCCGCGGTGGCCTCGATCGAGCCGGAGTCGTTCATCCACGACGTCATCGTCGACACGTTGCACGCCGCCGCGGTGGTGGTGGGGGAGAACTTCCGGTTCGGGCATCGCGCGGCCGGCACCGTCCAGTTGCTGTCCGAGCTAGGCCAGCGCTTCGGGTTCACCGCTACCGGTATCCCCATCGTCACCGACGACTCGCTGGCCGTCAGCTCGACCTTTGTGCGTTCCTGCGTGGCCGCCGGCGATGTCGCCGCCGCCGCCGAGGCGCTGGGCCGCCCGCACCGGATCGACGGGTTCGTTGTGCACGGCGACGGCCGGGGCGGGGCGCAGCTGGGATACCCGACGGCGAACCTCGATCTGGTGACGCACACGGCGGTGCCCGCGGATGGCATCTACGCCGGATGGTTCCTGCTCGGCACCAGGCGGTCCCCGGCGGCGATCTCCATCGGCTCGAACCCGACGTTCTCCGGCCAGGTGCGCACGGTGGAGGCGTTCGTGCTGGACGACGGCGGCAACTTCTACGGGCGCCGGGTCGCCCTGGAGTTCGTGGCTCGGCTGCGGGGTATGGAGCGCTTCGACTCCGTCGAGGAGCTGGTGGCCCAGATCGGGCGGGACGTCGAGCGCACCCGGGAGATCCTCGGTGTGTGACCCGGTACCCGCGAGCTAGCCCGGTACCGGCCAGGTAGCCCGGTACCGGCCAGGTAGCCCGAAGTTGGACCAGGTAGCCCGAAATTGCCGGCGTGTCGCGACAACTTCGGGCTACCTGCATCGGCGGCTGAGTTGTCCACAACCCACCAGTTGTCCACATTGTGGGGTCGGCACACCGGATGACGGGGGCCGAGACTGTTGACTCGGACCGGTGAGCACACCAGACGCGCAGTCCTGGCCGTCACTGTCTCGCCGGGCACTCGTCACCGGGGGGATGACGGACCGCGCGATCCGCCGGCTGACCAGAGCGGGGGATCTCACACGGATCCGTTGGGGCGACTATCGGAGCGGCTCCGAACCGGAGTTCGCGGAAGCCCGTCATCGTCAACTGGTCGTGGCGACCGCCGCTCGATTTCGCCCAGGTTCGGACGTCTCCGTGAGCCACGTATCGGCGGCCATCGTGTACGGCTGTCCGGTGTTCGGCGTCGACCTCACCCGAGTGCATGTCACCAGACCAGGGAGGTCCGGGGCATCGGCATCGGGCGCTGTGCATCCGCACCGGGGTGTGTTGTGCCCCGATGAGATGACGGTGGTCGACGGAATAGCGGTGACGTCTCCGGCGCGCACCGCCTTGGACGTTGCTCGCAGCGTCCCATTCACGACCGCCGTGGCGATCCTCGATTCCATGCTGCACCGCGGTCTCGCCACCGGTGAGGAAATCGCCGAGCAGATCGATCGAGCGCGGAGGCGGGGGACCGCCCGCGGCGCGGCGCGCGTCGCGGCGTTCGCCGACGGGTTGGCCGAGAGCCCCGCCGAGTCGCGTTCCCGAGTGGTGATCGCGCGGTTGGGATTGCCGGCCCCCGTGCTGCAGGCGGAGATCCACAACGAACGAGGCCTGTTCATCGGTCGGGTTGACTTCGATATGAGTGAACTTCGGTCGGTTGCCGAGTGCGACGGTGAATCGAAGTACATCCGGTACCTGAGGCCTGGTGAGTCGCCGGCAGACGCGGTCATCCGGGAGAAGCGCCGCGAGGACGAGATCCGCTCGGCCGGCAGGGAAATGGTGCGATGGATACCGGCCGAGCTGCGGCGGCCGGAGATCATTCGCGATCGATTCCTCAGGGCGTTTGCGCGTGCCGGCTTCCCCGACTGGCATCCCGGCCCGCCGAGGGTGCCCTTGCGCGGGTGAGCCGGACGCCCCAGGTAGCCCGAAGTTGGACCAGGTAGCCCGAAGTTACCGGCGTGTCGCGACAACTTCGGGCTACCTGGGTGGAGGGGTGGCCCGGCAGTGGACCAGCGGACGGGCGGGCCGGGCGGACCGGGGTGGCCCGGCAGTGGACCGGCGGACCGGCGGGCCGGGCGGACCGGGGTGGCCTGGCAGTGGACCGGCGCGTCGCCCTGAAGCCGGCCCCCCGGCCCCGGGCCCGGCAGTTGGCGGCCCGTCCCGGGATGCCCGTCACCGCTGGTAGCATGGTCGATTGGGTCCGGCCTCAGTCCGTGGCGGCCGGTACCGTCATCCCCCCGGCGAACCGTCCGGTGCGGGCAGCGCACGGACCGTAGAACGCAAGGAGTACCCCCTGTGGCGCTGACCACCGAGGAGAAGAAGTCCATCCTGGCCGAGTACGGCCTGCACGACACCGACACCGGCTCCCCCGAGGCCCAGGTCGCCATGCTGAGCAAGCGCATCGCCGACCTCACCGAGCACCTCAAGGAGCACAAGCACGACCACCACACCCGCCGCGGCCTGATGGGCCTGGTGG
>JBIQML010000455.1:0-4464 GCA_044463405.1 Nakamurella lactea
CTCCGCCGCGTACCGGCGGCACGCACTCGCCGTGCTGGCGACGCGCACACTGGGGTGGGCATGGGCCGACTACCGGCGACGGGCCGGTGAGGCCGGCCCCCGGACCGACGGAGGTGAGGCGAATGCGGACCAGTGAGGGCACCATGCGGGTGCCGATGACGGTCAACGGCACCGAGCGCATCGCCGACGACGTGTGGCCCGGCGAGAGCCTGCTGTACGTGCTGCGCGAGCGGCTCGGCCTGCCGGGATCCAAGAACGCCTGCGAGCAGGGCGAGTGCGGATCCTGCACGGTGCTGCTGGACGACGTGCTGGTGTGCGCCTGCCTGGTGGCGGCCGGGCAGGCGGAGGGCCGTTCGGTGACGACGGTCGAGGGCCTGGGCGGGCTGACGAGCGGTGCGGCCGGCGGCACGGGCACCGACGGCTCAGGTACCGACGGCTCAGGTACCGGCGGCTCAGGTACCGGCGGCACGGGCGGTGACGGGACCCGCGGGTCGGCCGGATCCCAGACCCTGGAGCCGGTGCTGTCGCCGGTCCAGGAGGCGTTCCTGCAAGCCGGTGCGGTGCAGTGCGGCTTCTGCACGCCGGGGCTGGTGGTGGCCGCCACCGACCTGCTGCGCCGGCACCCGGACCCGAGCGACCTGCAGATCCGGGAGGCGCTGGCCGGCAACCTGTGCCGATGCACCGGGTACGAGAAGATCATCCAGGCGGTGCACTCGGCGGCATCGGCGATGGCCGGGAGCGCGTCATGAGCGGCGCCGTGAGCGGCATCGTGTCGGCAGCGTCGGCCAACGGTGGGGCGTGCGCGAACCCCGTCACCGCCGGTGTGCCCGCGAACCCCGTCGCCGCCGGTGTGCCCGGGAACCCCGTCACCGCCGGTGTGCCCGCGAATCCCGTCACCGCCAGGAGCGCCACCAAGGCGCCCGACCGCACCACCGTCTCCGGCGGCATCGGCGAGAGCCCCGCCCGTCCGGACGGCACCCACAAAGTGCAGGGATCGTTCGCCTACTCCTCGGACATGTGGGCCGACGGCATGCTGTGGGGCTCCACGCTGCGCAGCCCGCACCCGCATGCCCGGATCACCCGGCTGGACATCGGTCCGGCGCTGGCGATCCCCGGCGTCTCGGCGGTCCTGACGCACCATGACGTGCCGGGGCGCAACGCGTTCGGCCTGGAGCACCGGGACCAGCCGGTGCTGGCCGTGGACCGGGTGCGCTACCAGGGCGAGGCGGTGGCGATCGTCGCCGCGGACCACCCGGAGACCGCCCGCCGGGCCGCCGCCGCCATCCTGGTCGAGTACCAGGTCCTGGAGCCCGTCACCGATCCGGAGTCCGCCATCGACGGGTCGGCGCCGAACCTGCATCCCGGCGGCAACATCGTGCGGTACGTGCCGATCCGCAAGGGCGACGTCGCCAGCGCCGCGCAGATCCCCGGCCTCGTCGTGGTCTCCGGCGATTACACGGTCGGCATGCAGGACCAGGCCTTCCTCGGCCCGGAGTCCGGCCTGGCCATCCCCGGCGAGGACGGCGTCGACCTGTTCGTGGCGACCCAGTGGCTGCACGTGGACCGGGACCAGATCGCCGACGCGCTGGGCCTGAAGCCGGAGCAGGTACGCATCACGCTGGCCGGGGTCGGCGGCGCGTTCGGCGCCCGCGAGGACCTGTCCATGCAGATCCACGCCTGCATGCTGGCCATGCACACGAACCGGCCGGTGAAGATGGTCTACTCCCGGGAGGAGTCGTTCTTCGGGCACGTGCACCGGCACCCGGCGCGCATGCACTTCGAGCACGCCGCCACCCCGGACGGGCGCCTGGCCTACGTGAAGGCCCGGATCGTGCTGGACGGCGGCGCGTACGCCTCGTCCACCTCCGCGGTGGTGGCCAACGCGACGACGCTGGGCGCCGGTCCGTACAAGGTCGACAACGTGGAGATCGACGGGTACGGCGTCTACACCAACAACCCGCCGTGCGGGGCGATGCGCGGGTTCGGGGCGGTGCAGGCCACCTTCGGCTACGAGTCCCAGATGGACAAGCTGGCCGCGGCCGTCGGCATCGGTCCGGCGGAGATCCGGATGATCAACGGGCTGGCGCAGGGCGACACCACGCCGACCGGGCAGGTGCTGGACTCCCCCGCGCCGGTCGCCGAGTTGGTGCGGCGGGTGCGGGACATGCCACTGCCGGCGGAGCCGGCGAAGGGTGCGCACGCCGCCGGCGGCGCGCCCGGCGGCAACGGCTCGAACGGCGGCTCGAACGGCGCCGACATCCGTGCGCTGCCGGGCGGCGTCGCCAACTCCACGCACGGCGAGGGCGTGCGCCGGGGCGTCGGGTACGGCATCGGCATCAAGAACATCTGCTTCTCCGAGGACTTCGACGACTACTCCACCGCCCGGGTGCGGCTGGAGGTGCTCGGCGGCGAGCCGATGGTGACGGTGCACACCGCCGCGGCCGAGGTCGGGCAGGGTCTGGTGACGCTGCAGCAGCAGATCTGTCGCACCGAACTGGGCATCGGCAACGTGCACCTGCACCCGGCGGACACCTCGGTCGGATCCGCTGGGTCTTCGTCGGCGTCACGGCAGTCCTATGTCACCGGCGGGGCGGTGCGGGCGGCCTGCGTGTCGGTCCGGGACAAGGTGCTGGCGCTGGCCGGAAAGCGCCTAGGCGTCGACCCGGTGATGCTGCGCCTGGAACCGGGGGGCGTGATATCCGGTGCCTCGTCACCGCTTTCGCTGGGCGAGTTGCTGGGCTCGTCGTTCGTCGAGGACACCGTCGTCTACCGGCACCGGCCGACCACCACGCTGGATCCGGAGACCGGGCAGGGCGACCCGCACGTCCAGTTCGCGTTCGCCGCGCACCGGGCGGTGGTGGACGTGGACGTCGAGCTGGGGCTGGTCAAGGTGGTGGCGCTGGACTGCGCGCAGGACGTCGGCAAGGCGATGAACCCGGACGCCATCCTGGGCCAGATCCACGGCGGCTCCGCCCAGGGGCTGGGCCTGGCGGTGATGGAGGAGATCCAGGTCTCCGGCGGGCTGGTGCGCAACCCGTCGTTCACCGACTACCTGATCCCCACCATCCTGGACATGCCGCCGATGCGGATCCAGGTGCTGGAGTACCCGGACCCCAACGCGCCGTACGGGCTGCGCGGGGTCGGCGAGCCGCCGACGATCTCCTCCACCCCGGCGATCATCGCCGCGATCCGGGACGCCACCGGGCTGGACCTGACGCACGCCCCGGTCCGGCCGCAGGACCTGGTCGGGCACCTGCTGCCGGCACCGGCCTGAGGCGGCCCTGCCGGGGTTCGCGGGTCGAAAGCCGAATTCTCGGCTCCGCGGGGGGCCGGAATCCGGCTTCGGGCCAGCGAACTTCGGGCGAGCTCAGCCACCGAACGGCGTCAGCCCCCAGGACGCGCTCCAGGTCTCGCCGGGCTGCAGCACGATCAGGCCCTCGCCGGAGTTCAGCGCGTCCGCCGGGCAGGTCATGGGTTCCACGGCGATGGCCTGCCGGGGGCCCTCCGGCGCCGGGAAGTCGTGCGGGGTGTACAGCTGCGCCCAGCCGAAGGCCGGATCGGCCCACAGCGTGAGCCCCCGACCCTGCGGGCCGGTCAGCACGTGCTCGTACCTCTCGCCGGCCAGCCGCAGGTCGGCCAGGCCGGTGTCCACGTCCAGGTCGCCCACCCGGACGCCGTCCGGCAGGCCGGCGAGCGCCCCGGTCAGCGGCTCGGTTCCGGTGGGGATCATCGCCTGGTCGGTGACGATGCGCCGGCCCGCCCTGATCCGCAGGGTGAGGTCCCCGGTCGGCACCCCGCCGACCCGCAGGTACGGGTGCGCGCCGCAGCCGAACGGGGCCGCCTGGCCGCCCACGTTGGTCACGGTGTGCGTGACGCGCAGCCCCTCGTCGGTCAGCGTGTAGGTCACGGCGGTGTCCAGGGTGAACGGCCAGCCGTGCTGCGGGTAGACCGGGGCGGCGAGGGTGACGGAGTCCCGGGCCGCGCCCCCCTCCGACTCGCCCGTCACCGTCGCGATCCGGTAGGCGGTGTTGCGCAGCAGGCCGTGGATCGCGTTGCCCTTGTCCGGCTCGGTGATGTCCAGTTGCCGGGTGCGGCCATCCCGGACCCAGCGCCCCCCGGCGACCCGGTTCGGCCAGGGCATCAGCACGATGCCGCACCCCATCGGCGGGGTCTGCCGGTCCGGCCAGGTCTCGGTGTAGTGCACCCCGTCGACGCTGAATTCGCGCAGCACCGCGGCCACCTGCCCGATCCGGGCCCTGGCCGCGCCACGGCGCAGCACGACCTGCTCGCCGCTGGCCGGGCGCGGGAGGCCGGCCGTCACGAGCGGGCCAGCGCCACGAAGTGCGACAGCGCCCGGCCGAACTGCAACAGCCGCTGCATCTGCGCCAGCCCTCCGTCGCTCACCGACTTGGAGAACCGGTAGGTCTCCACGTACTGCACGGTGCGGGTCTCGTTCGCCTCGGT
>JBIQML010000456.1:0-4458 GCA_044463405.1 Nakamurella lactea
TGATCGACACCGGCGGCCGGTCCGGACGTCACGTCGGAGCGAGCCAGACCTGGCGCTCGGCCCTGACTCAGGCTCGCCGCAGGGTCAGACGGCCACCCGCCGGTCGATGGCCAGCCGCCAGGCCTCCGGGCCGCGCTCCAGGTAGGTGACCTCGAACGCGCCGGGGTTGCGCTGCTCGATCTGCGCCAGCAGCGGCAGCGGGTCGTGCGGGGCGATCAGCTCCAGGCCGGCGCCGGGGCGTACCGCGTCCAGCGCGCCGAACACCGTGGCGTGCCGGATGTTGTGCGGCACCTGCCGGGCGTCCAGCACCGGCCGGCCGGGCTCGTCGTGCCCGCCGCACGCGCAGCCGCCTGCCCCGGCATGCGGGTCGGCGGTGGCGGTGACGTCGTCACCGCCATGCGCCTGACCGCCGTGGTCGTGCCCGCAGCCGCAACCGCCGGCCGACTCACCGTGACCGCCGCAGCCGCAGCCGCCACCGCCGCATCCGCAGCCGCCGCCGCCCTGCATCGCCGACTTGAGCTCCTCGAACGTCCGGTGCATCTGCTCCAGACCCTCGGACAGCGACACGGAGGAACTCTGCGCCAGCGCCGGCAGCACGAACTCGTTCTCCTTGTCGGCGTGCAGCTCGAACAGCACCCGCAGCGCGTGCGCCGCGGCAGAGGCGCCCAGCGGTGTGGTCGCTCCGGCCAGGTCGTCGATCAGGTCGGCGAGCACTCGGTGTTCGGCGATCATGGCGTCGACCAGCAGCCGGGTCTCCGGCAGCGTGCGCGCCAGCGCGTAGAGGGTGTCCTCCTCGGCGATGGCGTGCGGCAGGAGCTCTCCCCTGCAGAACAGCACCAGCTCCCGGCGCGCCGTCGAGGCGCCCTCGATGCTGCCGGCGGACGAGGCGTCCAGCAGTGCGGTGCTGTGCGCGACGACGGTGCCGACGAGTTCTGCGTGGTGCTGCGTGATCGTCTCCAGCGCGGCCGAGTCGGCGGCGTTGCTGGCGAGGACGACGGAACTGGTCATCGGTATTCGGGCCTTCCGGGGAGGGGCGGATCGATGCTGGCTGACAACCTCGACACTAGCGGGTCGGCGCGCCGACACTAGCGGGTCGCCGCCAATTTTATTACAGTCGATTCCGTGATAAATAGCACCGGTGAGCCCGTCGGTCAACCGGCCCTGGGGCCGAGGCACGCCCGGCCGGCCGAGCATCCGCTGTCCGGCACCCGCGCCGCGGTGCTGCGCACGCTGATCGGCGCGGCCGAGCCGATGACGGTCGCCGCCCTGGCCGAGCAGCTCGGCCAGCACCCGAACACCGTCCGGGAGCACCTGGACTCGCTGGTCGCGGCGGGGCGCACCGAGCGGCTGCGCTCCCAGCCGGTCGGACGCGGCAGGCCGGCCTGGCTGTACCGGGCGGTGGGGCCCGGCGCTTCGCGCACAGATCCGGAGGCCGCCGCCGGCGGCGGTGTCCGACCGGACGCCCTCGGCACCGAGGGCGAGGAGTACGCCGGACTGGCCATCGCGCTGATCGACGAGGTCAGCCGGAGCACGCCGGATCCGCGCGGGATGGCCCGGCAGGCCGGCGAGCGCTGGGGCCGGACCATGGCGCAGCGACGACCTGACCCGACCGCCGGCATCGCACCCTGCGACGGAACCGACCCGTCCGGGGCCGTCGTCGACATGCTGACGGGTCTGCGCTTCGAGCCGCAGCCCGCCGCGACGCCGGGCACCGTGCGGCTGACCACCTGCCCGCTGCTGGACGCCGCCCGGCGCAACCCGGATGTCGTCTGCGAGGTCCACCTCGGCATCGTGCGGGGCGCCCTGACCACGTTCGGCGGCGATCCGGACGCCGTGGACCTGATTCCGTTCGCCGAACCCGGGGCGTGCCTGCTGACGCTGCCGAGCCGGCAATGACCCTGCCGGCCGCGGCCGGACGCAACACCGGGCCGCCGTCGGGACCGACCTCCTCCGGCATCGCCGCCCGGCGCCCCCGGCCGATCGCCGTGCGCATGCTGCTGCTGGCCGGCGGCGGCTTCGCGTTGATCGCGGGACTGGATGCCGCGCTGCTGCTGCTCGGAGTCGGCGCGCCGGTGCGCGCCGAGCGGGTGGCCGCCGTGCACGGGATGCTGATGGTGCTGGGCTTCGTGGGCACGCTGATCGCCCTGGAGCGGGCGGTGGCGCTGGGCCGCCGATGGGGATTCGCCGCGCCGGCACTCACCGGGCTGGGCGGCATCGCGCTGGTCTCCCCGCTGCCGTTGCCGGCCGCCGGGGCGCTGATGATCGCCGGCACGGCGGTGCAGGCCGCGATCTTCGTGCCGCTGTGGCGGCGCCGCCGGGACGCCGCGGTGCTGGTGCAGGCGCTCGGCGCCGCCGGCGCGCTCGGCGCAGCCGTGCTGTTCACCGGCGGGACCGCGGCGACCGCCTACCTGCCCTGGCTGATCGGCTTCGTGGTGCTGCTGATCGCCGGCGAGCGCATGGAGTTGGCGCGGCTCGGACGCGGCGACGCATCGGCCGAGAACGCGGCGCTGGCCTGCGGTGTCGCGCTGCTGACGGCCATCGTGCTGGCCATGCTGTTCCCCGGGTGGGGGCCGCCGGTGCTGGGTGCCGCGCTGCTGGCGACGGTCGCGGCGCTGCTGCGGGTGGACGTGGCGCGCAAGCTGCTGGCCTCCCGCGGGCTGCCCCGGTTCAGCGCCGCCTGCCTGCTGGCCGGCTACGCGTGGCTGGTGGTGGCCGGCGGCATCCTGCTACTGGTGCCGGACCCGCTGTCCGGCGGAGCCTATGACGCCACGGTGCACGCGGTGTTCCTGGGCTTCACGATGTCGATGATCTTCGCGCACGCGCCGGTGATCCTGCCCGCGGTGCTGCGCCGGCCGCTGCCGTACCACCCGGCGATGTACGCGCCGGCCGTGCTGTTGCACCTGGCCCTCGCGGTGCGGGTGGTGGGCGGCGACCTGCGCGGCGCGCGGCTGGTCTGGCAGGTCGGCGGGGTGGGCAACGTGGTCGCGGTGCTGGCGTTCGTGGCCACGGCGGTGACGGCATCCCTGGCGGCGGCGGTGACGGCACGACGCCGCCGGGCCGGACGCAAAACCGCCGCCCCGTCACCGCTGTCGGCGCCCGCGGACCGGGTGGAGGCGTCCTGATGCCACCGATCTCGATCGACTCGCCCGGGCCGGCCGGCGGCGGTGGCCGCGGCGACGGCCGGGAGGGCACCGGGCGGGGCGACAGCGGGCGAACGCCCGCCGGGCGGTCCGGTACCGGCAGGGCGGCGTGGCACCTGAAGGCCAACGCCGGCGTGCTCGTCTGGCTGCTGGCGTTGCTGGTGGTGGCCGTGGCGCACCGGTGGATACCGGCGGCGCCGTGGCTGCTGGTGCACCTGCTGCTGCTCGGCGCGGCGACCAACGCGATCCTGGTGTGGAGCGCGCACTTCTCGGACGCGGTGCTGCGCGCCACCCCCGGCCGTCGCAGCGCGGCCGGGCAGGCGGCCCGGCTGATCCTGCTGAACGTCGGCGTCGCGTCGGTGGTGGCCGGCATGGTGGTTGCGTCCTGGCCCGCGGTGCTGGCCGGCGGGATCGTCGTCGCCGCGGCGGTGATCTGGCACGGCGCGACGCTGGCGGTGCGGATGCGGCGGTCCCTGCCGTCCCGGTTCCGGCCGACGGTGCGCTACTACCTCGCCGGAGCGGCGCTGCTGCCGCTGGGAGTGGCGGCGGGCGTCGTGCTGGCCGCGCACGCCGATCACGACCGGCTGGTGATCGCGCACCTGACCGTCAACCTGCTGGGCTGGGTGGGGCTCACGGTGGTCGGCACGCTGGTGACGCTGTGGCCGACGATGCTGCGCACCCGGGTGGTCGACGGGGCGGAGCGGGCGTCCGGGAGGGCGCTGCCGATCCTGCTGGCCTCGGTGATCGTGACGGCGGTGACGGCGCTGACGGCCCCGCCCCCGGTCGCCGTGATCGGGCTGGCCGGCTACCTGGCCGGGCTGGCGACCGCCGCGCTGCCGCTGATCCGGGAGGCACGCGCGAAACCGCCCGCGGCGTATGCCACCTACTCGGTGGCGGCCGGCTGCTGCTGGCTGGTGGTCGGACTGGTGTGGTTGCTGGTCCTCGCGGCGTCCTCGGGCACCTGGTCGGACGTGGCGGCCAGCATCGGGGTGCTGGCCGGGCCGCTGGCCGCCGGGTTCGCAGCGCAGGTGTTGCTGGGGGCGCTGAGCTATTTGGTCCCGGTGGTGGCCGGCGGCGGGCCGGTGGCGGTGCGGGCGTCTACCGCGGCGCTGGATCGCGGCGCGGCCGCCCGAGTCAGCCTGATCAACACCGGCATCGCGGTGTGGGTGCTGCCGGTGCCGAGCATGGTGGCCGTGGTCGGGTCGGCCGCGGCGCTGGTCGGGCTCGCCTGGTTCCTGCCGCTGCTGGTGCTGGCGCTGCGCGCCTCGTACCGGGCTCGGCGGGACCCCTCCCCCGGCCCGACGCTGTCCGAGCGGAG
>JBIQML010000457.1:0-4453 GCA_044463405.1 Nakamurella lactea
CGACGACGGCTACGTCCTGGGTGACCAGGTGATCTCGCTCGGCAGCGGGCTGGCCCCCTGGCGGATCCGCCCGACGCTGACCTCGCTGCGCGACGAGCTGTCCGCCGCCTGCTATCTGGCCGTCTACCGGGACGGTGAGATCGAGCTGGTCGACATCGTGGACAGCCCCCGACACCCACGCACCGACCTGTGGGTCGGACTGCACGATGCCGGGCACGCCACGGCGCTGGGCAAGGCCATCCTGGCCGAGTTGCCCGCCGAGCAGCGCGAGGACTACCTGGCGCGGCACCCGCTGGCCGACCTGACACCCCGCACGGTCACCGACCGGACCGTGCTCGCGCACCGGCTGATCGACGGCACCGGCCTGGCCGTCGATACCGGGGAGTACCACTTGGGCGTGGTGTGCGTGAGCGCGCCGATCCGCACCGCGACCGGCATCGCCGCGGTCGCGGTGTCCGGCGCGACCGAAAGGGAGCGGGAGTTGCTGCAGCGCGGCGACCTGCTGCGCCGAGGTGCCGAGCGTATCGGCCTGGCCATGTCGCTGCCCTGACAGGCCGCCGCGAAGCCCTGGGAGGGGGCGTCACCGCCGCGTCGCGCAACCCCGGGCGGAGCGTCACCGCCGCGTCGCGCAACCCCGGGCGGGCGTCAGCACAGCGTCGCTATCACCATTTGAAATCCCGAGTCTTTCGATGCCTACCCTCCGGTAGCCACCATCGGCTCAACACGGTGAGCCGATGGGAGCGCAGCCATGAGCAGCTTGGACCCGGATGTTCGCACCGACCTGTACCGCACGATGGTGCTGATCCGTTCCTTCGAGGAGGCCATCCGCGCCGAGTACCACGCGGACAAGAAGCCCGCCTGGGACATCGGCGCCGGGCTGATCCCGGGCGAGATGCACCTGTCGGCGGGCCAGGAACCCGTGGCGGCGGGGGTGATGGCACACCTGCGCCCCGGTGACGCCGTCACCGCCACCCACCGCCCGCACCATGTGGCCATCGCGCACGGCGTCGATCTGAACAGGATGACCGCCGAGATCTTCGGCCGGGAGACCGGGCTCGGCCGCGGGCGGGGCGGCCACATGCACCTGTTCGACCCGGAGACGCACTTCTCGTGCTCCGGCATCGTCGCCGAGGGCTACCCGTCCGCGCTGGGGCAGGCATTCGCGTTCCGGGCCCGTGGCACCGACGCGATCGCCGTGGCGATCACGGGAGAGGGCGCCGCCAACGCCGGCGCCTTCCATGAGGCGTTGAACCTGGCGGCGCTGTGGCAGCTTCCGGTGGTGTTCGTCGTGGAGGACAACGACTGGGGGATCTCGGTTCCGCGCGCCGGCTCCACCTCCGTCGACTCCAACGCCGACCGGGGCGGTGCCTACGGGATGCCCGCCACCCGCGTAGAGGGCAACGACGTGGAAGCCGTCCACCGGGCGGCCGGGGAGGCGGTGCAGCGCGCCAGGGCCGGGAACGGGCCCTCGCTGATCGAGATCCACACGCTGCGCCTGTGGGGCCACTTCGAGGGCGACGCCCAGGGGTACCGGCCCGATCTGGACGAGGTGGACGGCCGTGACCCCATCCCCGCCTACGAGGCGGCGCTGCGCGCCGACGGGGTGCTGGACGAGGAGGCCATCGGCAAGATCCGCACCGCGGCCGCCGACCGGGTCGAGAAGGCGATCCAGTTCGCCAAGTCCAGCCCCACCCCGGATCCGACCGAGGCACGTCGCTACGTGTTCGCCGGCGCGAACTGACCAGCAATGAACACGGACCAGCCAGGAAAGGAGCATCGACGATGACGGCAACCCTTCCGCAGACGGGATCGCGCCGGCTGTCCACCGCCAAGGCGATGGTCGAGGCGATCAGCCAGGAGATGGAGCGCGACGAATCGGTGTTCGTGCTCGGCGAGGACGTCGGTACGTATGGCGGCATCTTCTCCTCCACCACCGGACTGCTGGAAAAGTTTGGTCCGACAAGGGTTCTGGACACCCCCATCTCCGAGACCGCCTTCATCGGCCTCGCGGTCGGTGCCGCCGTCGAAGGCATGCGGCCGATCGCCGAATTGATGTTCGTGGACTTCATGGGCGTGTGCCTCGACCAGATCTACAACCACATGGCCAAGATCCACTTCGAGTCCGGCGGGAACGTGTCGGTGCCGATGGTGCTGACCACGGCGGTCGGCGGGGGCTACTCCGACGGCGCGCAGCACTCGCAGTGCCTGTGGGGCACCTTCGCGCACCTGCCCGGCATGAAGGTGGTCGCGCCGAGCACGCCCTACGACGCCAAGGGCCTGATGACGGCGGCGATCCGGGACGACAACCCGGTGATCTACATGTTCCACAAGGGCGTGATGGGCCTGCCGTGGATGGCCAAGAACCAGCGATCCATCGGGCTGGTGCCGGAGGAGAGCTACCAGATCGAGATCGGCAAGGCGAACGTGGTCAGGGAGGGATCCGACGTCACCGTCGTCACCGTCTCGCTGTCCGTGCACCACGCGCTCGACGTCGCCGAACAGCTTGCCGGGGAGGGGATCTCCTGCGAGGTGATCGATCTGCGATCCATCGTGCCGCTGGACCGGGCCGCGATCCGGGCGTCGGTGGCCAAGACGGGCCGGCTGGTGGTCGTGGACGAGGACTACGCATCGTTCGGGCTGTCCGGCGAGGTGATCGCCTCCGTCGTGGAGCACGACCCCGGGGCGTTCCAGGCGCCCCCGGTGCGGGTCGCGGTGCCGGACGTGCCGATCCCGTACGCCAGGGGGCTGGAGTACGCGGTGCTGCCGACGCCGGCGCGGATCACCGAGGCGGTCCGCGAGGTGATGCGGGGATGACCGAGGTCGCGTTTCCCGCCATGTCGAAGGACGACGCCGATGCCGAGGGCGTCGTCGCGACCTGGTTCGTCGGCGACGGCGAGAGCGTGACGGAGGGGCAACTGATCGCCGAGGTGGCGATGGACAAGGTGGATCTGGAGGTGACGGCGCCGGGCGCCGGGGTGATCAGCCTGGCGGTGGGCGAGGGCGACGCGGTTCGGCAAGGGGCTGTGATCGCCACGATCGGGTAGTGGTGGCGACGTCGGGAAGCGAAGGACGGCAGGTGCGCATCGGGGGTGCAGCATGAGGGTTGGAAACGGATGGCTGTCGGCTGACAGTCGAACGGGGGCGGGCAGGCCGGACGGTCGGCGGCAGCGGCGCCCGGCGGTGACGCGGTCGCCGTCCGGGGGCCGGCACGCGGGTGACGGCGGGGACCGGCACGCGGGTGACGGCGGGGACCGGCACGCGGGTGACGGCGGGGACCGGCGACGCGCGTGGGCGGCCATCCTGCCGGTGGCTCGAGGGCGGGAACGGCGCGGGTAGCCGGCGCCTGCGGGCCATGACGGGTCGGCGATCCGCGTCCCCCGGGACCCTCTGATCCCGGCCGCGATGGAAGAATCAGCCGGCGTGAAGACCTTCGACACCCTGTTCGCCGAACTACAGGACCGGGCGAAGCGCCGACCCGAGGGCTCGGGTACCGTCGCCGCGCTGGACGCCGGCGTGCACGAGCAGGGCAAGAAGGTGCTCGAGGAGGCGGGGGAGGTCTGGTTGGCCGCCGAGCACGAGGACGACGAGGCGCTCGCCCTGGAGATCTCGCAGCTCATCTACCGCATGCAGGTCATCATGATCGGTCGGGGCATCGGGCTCGAGCAGGTCTATCGGCATCTGTAGGCGACCCGGCTGCGCGCATTCCGCGCCGCGCCGGTCGCCGCCATCGCCTGTCAGCGGGCCCGATCGGGCCCGACCCGCAGACCGCCCCGCTGCTGCGGCAGCGCCGTCACCGCAAGGATCATTCATGCTGAAAGTCGCCGTCCCCAACAAGGGCACGCTGTCCGAACCCGCCGCCGAGATGTTGCGGGAGGCCGGGTACCGGCAGCGTGCCGACGGCCGGGACCTGACCGTCCTGGACTCCGCGAACGACGTGGAGTTCTTCTTCCTGCGCCCCAAGGACATCGCGATCTATGTCGGGTCCGGCGACCTGGACCTCGGGGTCACCGGGCGCGATCTGGCCCTGGACTCGGGGGCCGGGGTGCACGAGGTGCACGGGTTGGGCTTCGGGCACTCCACGTTCCGGTTCGCCGGGCCGGACGACCGGGAGTGGCACGTCGCCGACCTCGCCGGGCAGCGGGTGGCGACGGCCTACCCGAACCTCGTCACCGCCCACCTCGCCGAGCAGGGCATCACCGCGCAGGTGATCCGGCTGGACGGCGCTGTGGAGATCTCCGTGCAGCTCGGCGTGGCCGACGCGATCGCCGACGTGGTGGGTTCCGGGCGCACCCTCCGGCAGCACGCCCTGGTCACGTTCGGGGAGGTGATCTGCCGGTCCGAGGCGGTGCTGCTGGCGCGCACGCCGGCGGAGGGCCTGTCGTCGGCGGCCGCGCAACTGGCCAGCAGGCTGCGTGGCGTGGTGTTCGCCCAGCAGTACCTGATGCTGGAGTAC
>JBIQML010000458.1:0-4439 GCA_044463405.1 Nakamurella lactea
GTGGCCGGAGACGCTGGCCGGCGGGTGGAACGTGCTCGATCCGGACCTGACCCTGCTGCCCGAGCTGGCGAGCCGCGCGGCCCCGTCGGCGCGGCGCGGGAACCCTTACGGCACCGGCGATGCCGCCCGCGCGGTGCTCGACGCGCTGGCGAGCCATTCCTGACCTTTCCTGCGGGCGGCCCGGCCGGGCGGGACGAGACCGGTCCGCGGGCCCCGAGCTACGGCACGATCGGCTCGGCGCCGGCCAGGGCCCCCTCGTCCTCCGGCTCGGCCAGGATCTCCTGCACCCGATCGCCGGGCAGCTGGCAATACCAGGCCACCGCCAGCACCACGGCCGTGAGGATGACGTTCGCGACGATGCCGCCGTCGAAGCCATAGACGTTGGCCTGCCCGGCATCCGGGTTGTCGGAGACACCGGAGAAGCTGCCCAGGTAACTGACCAGGGTGATCCCGGCGAACCAGACCAGCACCCACCAGCCGTTGCGGAACTCCAGCGGCGGCATGCCCCGCAGGTTCTTGCCGGTGGCCTGCAGGATCCCCAGCACGACGTAGCCGATCAGCACGGCCACCATCATCTTCCACACCTGGTCCCAGCCGGCCCAGTACATGATCAGGTTGGTGGACAGCAGCGCCAGCGGCGCGATGATCCACGCCCCCTTGAGGAAGTACGGCCGGTTCTGGTCCGGAATCTGCTTGCGGAAGGTCAGCAGTGCGATGGAGCCGCTGCCGAAGGACAGCACCGTCAGCGAGGTGACGATGGTGACCAGTGCCTGCCAGCTCGGGAACGGCAGGAAGAAGATGCATCCGACGATCCACGCCAGGATCAGGCTCGGCCACGGAACGCCGTTGTCGTTGACGTGGGCGAGAAGTCGGGGCGCGTTGCGGTTGCGACCCATCGCGTAGGACATCCGCGCTGTCACGCTGGTGTAGATCAACCCGGTGTCGGACGGCGAGATGATGGCGTCGGCGTACAGCAACCAGGCCAGCCACCCCATGCCGAGCACGGTGGCCAGCACCGCCAGCGGGCTGAAGGTCCCGGAGGCGCCGGCACTGGTGGTCAGGCTCGACTGCTCGGCATCCAGCAGGTGCCAGCCCTGGGAGACCACGCCGGTCGGAAGGGCTCCGATGAACGCCACCTGCAGCAGGATGTACAGGATCCCGCAGATCACCACGGAGCCGATGACGGTCAGGGGGACGTTCCGCTTCGGGTTGTTGGTCTCGCCGGCCAACTCGATGCCCTGGCGCCAGCCCAGGAACGAGAAGGCAATGCCCGCAGCCGGAATCGCCTCGAAGGCGGCCTTCATCCCGAACGGGGCGAAGCCGCTGCCCTCCGCGGTCTTGGCCGCGAAGTTGCTGGTGTGCAGCGCGGCGACCAGCAGCGCGATGATCACCAGCACGATCATGGCGAGCTTCCACCACACCAGAACGTTGTTCACCCGGGCGAACCAGCGCACGCCGAAGTAGTTGATCAGCACGAACAGGCCCATGATCGCGATCGCGATCACGATTCCGGGACCGGTCAGCGTCGCATCGTCGTGCTCCAGCCAGGGAACGTAGGACGTCGCGTAGGTCAGCACCGCCGAGACCTCGACCGAGGCGACGGCGGCGCAGGCCAGCCACGTCACCCACCCCATGGAGTAACTGGCGAAGGAACCCCAGGCGTAGTGCGGATATCGCGCGACGCCGCCGCTGCGCGGGAACATGACGCCGAGCTCGGCGTAGCTCAGCGCGATCAGCAGGAACATGATCGTGCCGACCACCCAGGAGATGATGGCGGCCGGCCCTGCCTGCGCGGACGCGTGCAGCGAACTGAACAACCAGCCCGAGCCGATGATGGAACCGATGGCCGTGAACAGCAGCCCGACAGTCCCGAAGTCCTTCTTGAGCCGATGGTCGTCGCCTGCGACGGTTTCGATCGGATCTACCTGCGCGGTCATCGACACCACGCTCCCTTCACCCACACTCCGGTGGGCGGTGGGTATCAGGCGCGACTTCGCGTCTGGCCCAAGGCCCGTGACCTACGTCACGGAGCACACGCTAGGCCGATTCGGCGCCAATTGCAGGACGAATCGCCGACAATTTTTTTCCAGCGACGCCCGGACGCCCCGGCCCAATTGGTCGATATCGGGCATATAGTCACGAGAGCGGGACGCGCGGTCAACAGGTGGCGTGGGTCGCACCCTGATATGCCGTGGCCGGGCCGATGAGCCACCGCCCGTCATCCTGCTGCACCATCCGGAAGACCAGCGTCCAGTTGTCGCAGGAGTCACCGTCCGGGCCCTTGTCGGGTGCCTGGATGCTGGTGAACGCCAGACCGACATCGACCACGCCGGAACGGATCACCCGGCTGCCGAGGATGGCGAAATCGCTGTCGTAGCTGGTCGAGACGCCCTCGGCGAACGCCGCCTCGCTGGACTTCGCCTGCTCGCCTGGTGTGAGAACCCGGTATGCCTGCGCATAGTCACCCGAGTTGATGCCACCGAAGTAGCTCTCGAAGGCGACGATGATCCCGGCCATCTGGGCGTCGCTCGCGGCACCGGAGGAGGGCGGTGGCACCGCCGCGGTCTGCTGCGTCGGGCCCAGCGGGCTGGTGCAGTCGGCGGGCTGCTGGACGACCGGGGCGTCCGCCCACGCGGTGTCTGCGGCGGACGCCTGTGAGGCCGGAACGGCCAGGGCGATGCCGTGCGCGTCGGGGGCGCCGGCGTCGACCAGGCCGATCACTGAGCCGTCGCCGGCCAGCAGCGGACCCCCGCTGTTTCCCGGGTTGAGCGGCGCGTCGGTCTCGATCATTCCCGACCGCGGCATGCCCTCCACGACCGCGTGCCGATGGAGTCCGCTGACGACGCCATGACTCAGGGTCTCCGGCTCGCCGAGCGGAAAGCCGATCGCTATCACCGCGTCGCCGACCCGCGGCTGGGTGGTCGAGTATCGGAAATGGTAGCCGGCGATGGGCTCCGCCGCCCGGACAAGTGCGAGATCGCTGGCGGCATCCGAACCGATGACGGTGCCGGTGACGTGCCTTCCCCCGCTGATCAGGTCGATCGTGACCGAATCGTGCACCACGTGCTCCACCGTGGCAATCAACGTGGACGACAGCAGGAATCCGGTGCCCACGCCGGCGTCCGTGCAGCTCACGGTCTCGATCCTGACGACACCGGATCGCACCCGTCGGTACAGCTCGGCCATGTCCGCGGGAGCCACCGACGTGGTCGAGGTCCGGGTGGTGGTGGCGGTCGCCGGTCGCTCGGCGGTCGGTGGCGGGGTCGTGGTCACGGTGACCGTCGCGACCGCCGGTGCCGGGGCAGAGGGCCCGTGCGGCGACGGTGCCGGCGTCGATGTCGGGCCCGCCAGGCCGGAGCCGCGCTCCCGGGTCGTCGCCGTCGACGTGGCGGCGGTGGACGGCGCGGCCGGGGTCGGCGAGCCGGAGCCGGCGATCTCCGGTGTGGCCGACATCGGTGACGACGAGCGGTAGATGAACATTCCGGTGGCGCTGACGGCCATCAGCACCGCGACGACGGTGAGCACCAGCGCCAGTCCCGTCAGGCTTCGATGGTGGAGCAACCGTGGGCCCATCGCGCGCCGGCCGCCTGGGATGCGGCCGTCACCACCTCTCCCGCTACCACGGGATTCGGTCGCGGCCGCATCGGATGCGCCGCGCCCCGGAACTCCTCACCCGCATCTGGATGCTAACCCCGGGCGAGGCCGGTGGGAACGCCCTCGTGCCACTGCATTTCCGGACGACCCCGTTCCTGTCCCGACGCCCGTTCTGCACCATGTGCGACATAGGCGACGGTCCGGTCGGGTCGGGACCCGCTCAGCCCCGCCCGATCACCCGGATCGTCACGCCGGGAAACGCCTCGGTCTGCAGGATCGCGCGGCCGTCCACGATGGCCGTCACCCCCGGCAGATCGGCCGCCGACAGCGCGCGGTACTCGCGGTGATCGGCCTGCACGATCGCCACGTCCACCGGGTCACCGAGGTGGTACGGCTGGAACCCGAGCGCGCCCAAC
The DNA here is from genome assembly GCA_044463405.1 of Nakamurella lactea. GTDB lineage: Bacteria > Actinomycetota > Actinomycetes > Mycobacteriales > Nakamurellaceae > Nakamurella > Nakamurella lactea_B. The sequence continues at coordinate 4,011 of JBIQML010000458.1, forward strand.
TCGTCGTCGGAGAACATCGGATCGTGCACCGACACCCGCGCACCGGCCGAGACCAGCGCGGTGACGACCGGGAACACCCCGGAGAACGCCGTCTCCTTCACACCGCCGCGATACGCGGCGCCCAGCACCACGACCCGGGCGTCGGTGAGATCGCCGAAGGCCCCGGCGGCCAGGCCCACCGCGTAGGCCGGCATGGCCGCATTGGCCTGCCTCGCCGCCCGGACCACGGTCGCCGACGGGTCGTTCCACAGGTACAGCCGGGGGTAGACGGGGATGCAGTGCCCGCCCACCGCGATGCCCGGGGTGTGGATGTGGCTGTACGGCTGGGAGTTGCTGGCCTCGATCACCCGGTAGATGTCGATGCCGTGTGCCGCGGCGAAGGCGGCGAACTGGTTCGCCAACCCGATATTGACGTCGCGGTAGGTGGTC
>JBIQML010000459.1:0-4435 GCA_044463405.1 Nakamurella lactea
GTGCACCGGAGCTGACCCCGTCACTGGCCTCCATGGTGTTCGTCTGCCGACCGCCGCAGGCCACCCCGACCGGACGGTACCTGGGCTGCGTGCACACCCAACGGTTGCTGCGCGACCCCCCGTTCGAGCTGGTGGCCGGCGCGCTGGACACCGAGATGGCCAGGCTGTCGGCGGACGCGACGCTGGCGGAGGTGACGAGGTTCTTCGCCACCTACAACCTGGTGTGCGCGCCGGTGGTGGACGACGAGGAGCACCTGCTGGGGGCGGTGTCGGTGGACGACGTGTTGGACCACCTGCTGCCGGAGAACTGGCGGGACATGAGCCTGGGCGAGATGCCGGAGCCGGCCACGCGGGCCAGATCGGGCTCCGGGGCGGGAGGGTCTCATGGCTGAAGCACGTCCTCGCCGCCTGGACCAGCCCAAGTCCGGGCGGCGGTTCTCGCTGGAGATCGACCCGGAGGCATTCGGCCGGTTCTCCGAGGGACTGGCCCGGTTCATGGGGACGGGAAAGTTCCTGTTCTGGCAGACCATGCTGGTGATCGCGTGGATCCTGCTGAACATCCTGCCGCTGGTGTTCCGGTGGGACCCGTACCCGTTCATCCTGCTGAACCTGATGTTCTCGGTGCAGGCGGCCTACGCGGCGCCGCTGATCCTGCTGGCGCAGAACCGGCAGGACGACCGGGACCGGGTCAGCCTGGAGGAGGACCGGGCGCGGGCGGCGCAGACCAAGGCGGACACCGAGTTCCTGGCCCGGGAACTGGCGGCGCTGCGGGTGGCCATCGGCGAGATCGCCACCCGGGACTACCTGCGCGGCGAGCTGGACCGGATGCGCGCCGACCTGGCCGACCTGGTGGTCGATCGCGCCGACGCGGCGCCCGACGGTGACGGCGCGGCCGTCGACCCGGTGCGCTGACCGCGCGCCACCTGCCAGGGTTCGCTGGTCCAAAGCCGGATTCGGGGCTATGCACGGGGCCGGAATCCGGCTTTGCACCCGCGAACCCCTTGTCGGGCCGCTCTGTCAGGACACGGCCTCGTCCAGCACCGCATCCGCCAGGGCCGGCCACAGCGGCTTGCACCAGTCGCCGAAGTCCCGGTCGGTGAGCACCACCAGCGCCACCCCGGACTCCGGGTCGGCCCAGCAGAACGTGCCCGACTGGCCGAAGTGCCCGACCGTGCGTGGCGAGTTGCGCGCGCCGGTCCAGTGCGGGCTCTTGATCCCCCTGATCTCCGGGCCCAGGCCCCAGTCGTTGGGCCGCTGCACGCCGTAGCCCGGCAGCACCCCGCCGAGACCGGGGAAGGCGACAGTGGTGGCCGCGGCGTGGGTCTCGGGCGCCAGCAGCGTCGGGGCGAGCAACTGCGCGGCGAAGGTGGCCAGGTCGGTGACGGTGGATCGCCCGCCGTGACCGGCGGGCCCGGCCAGCACCGTGTCGGCCATCCCCAGGGGCGCCGTCACCGCCTCGGCGAGGTAGTCGGGGAACGCGAAGCCGGACCGGTGCGCCACCAGGTCGCCGAGCACCGCATAGCCGGTGTTGGAGTAGATGCGCCGGGTGCCCGGCTTGGCCTGCACCTGCTCGTCGTTGAAGGCCAGCCCGGAGGCGTGCGCGAGCAGGTGACGGACGGTGGCACCCGGGGGGCCGGCGGGGTCGTCCAGGTCCAGCACCCCCTCCTCGACGGCCAGCAGCACCGCGTGGGCAGACAGCAGCTTGGTCACCGAGGCCAGCGGGAAGACGCGGTCGGCCTCGCCGTGGGTGGCCCGCGTGCCGTCTGCGGTGACCACCGCCGCGGCGGCGTGCGGCACCGGCCAGTCGTCGATCTGTTGCAGGCTGCGCACGCCGTCACCGTATCCCGGGCACCGGACCCGATCCCGCCCAGCGCCCGCCCAGCGCCCGCCCGCGCTCGCCCAGCGCTCGCCCGCGCCCGCCCAGCGCTCGTGTGTCCGTGGTGGCGCCATGGCGCCATCTGGGGCACACAAGCCGAGACCGAGCCGATCCGGAACAATGCGGCGCATGGTCGAGAAGAGCTTGTGGACCCGCCGCGTCGAGGAGAACCCGGAGCACTCCACCTGGTACGTGCAGCGGTTCCGGGACATGGCCGCCGCCGGGCACGACCTGGCCGGGGAGGCGCGTCTGGTCGACGCCATGGTGGCCCGCGGGTCACGGATCCTGGACGCCGGCTGCGGGCCGGGCCGGGTGGGCGGTGAACTCGCCCGCCGCGGACACGCCGTGCTCGGAGTGGACGTGGACCCGGTGCTGATCGAGGCCGCCCGCACAGACCATCCCGACGGGACCTGGCTGGTCGGGGACCTGGCGGAGTTGGACCTGCCGGCACTCGGGGAGCCGTTCGACGCGGTGGTGTGCGCCGGCAACGTGATGACCTTCGCCGCGCCCAGCACCCGCCCGGCCGTGCTGGCCAACCTTCGGGCCACCGTGAAGCCGGACGGCCGGGCCGCGTTCGGGTTCGGCGCCGGCAGGGGTTACCCGTTCGAAGGGTTCTTCGCGGATGCGGCGGCGGCCGGCTGGGCGACCGACCTGCTGCTGTCCACCTGGGACCTGCGGCCGTTCGCCGACGGCGACGACTTCCTGGTGGCGATCCTGCGACCGGCCTGAGCGGCGCGTCGCACCCTATGCTCGTCGGATGGCCGGACGCAGCGGGGCGCTGATCCGACGGATCGCAGGGACCATCGATCGGTGGGACGTGCGCGGCAGCGCGCGGCTCGCCGCCACATCCTTCCCACCGGTCATCGATCGGGGGCTGCCACTGCTGACCCGTGCCGCGGACCACTCCAAGCTGTGGATGGGCGTCGGCGTCCTGCTGGGTGCCTCCGGCTCGTCGGCCGGTCGCCGCGCTGCCGTGCGCGGGTTGGCGTCTCTCGCCGTCACCAGCCTGCTGGCCAACCAGCTGGGCAAGCGGCTGCTGCCCCGCCGCCGGCCCGACCGGACCGTGCTTCCCGCCGCGCGCATCGCGCACCGCATCCCGGTGTCCAGCTCATTCCCGTCCGGGCACTCGGCGTCGGCGGCGGCCTTCGCGGTCGGCGCCGCGCTGGAGGCGCCGGCCCTGGCGGTGCCGCTCGGCGGGCTGGCCGCCGCCGTCGGCGTGTCCCGCGTGTACACCGGAATGCACTTCCCCAGTGACGTCCTGGCCGGCTTTGCGATCGGCGCCTCGGTGGCGGCGCTGGGCGCCGCGGCGATCCGGTCCGGCGGCGGCGAGCCGGAGCGCGAGGGCACCGAGCCCGCCCGGCCGCAGCCCGGACGACCAACCGGCCGCGGACTGGTCGCGGTGGTCAACCCCGACTCCGGCGGCGGCGACGGCGCCGACATCGTCGAGGAGATGCGATCCCGGCTGCCGGATGCCGAGGTGATCCTCCTGCGCGAGAACGACGACGTCGCCGAGGTGATGCGTGCGGCGGCGCGGCGGGCCGAGGTGTTGGGTGTGGGCGGCGGTGACGGAACCGTCAACGCCGCGGCCGACGCGGCGATGGCGGCCGACACCCCGCTGCTGGTGCTGCCGGCCGGCACGTTCAACCACTTCGCCAAGGACCTCGAGCTCCCCGAACTGGACGATGCGATCCACGCGCTGGCGGCGGGACGGGCGGTGCGCATCGACGTCGGTGAGGTCGACGGCCGGCCGTTCGTGAATACCGCCAGCCTTGGCAGCTATCCGCAGTTCGTCAGCGAGCGCGAGAGGCACGAGAAGCGCTGGGGCAAGCCGATCGCCGCGGCGATCGCGGTGTTGACGGTGCTGCGTAGCCGCCCGCCGCTGCCGGCCCGGGTGAACGGCACGGACCGCATGCTGGAGGCGCTGTTCGTGGGCAACGGCCGGTACCGGCCGTCCGGGATGGTGCCGCGCTGGCGGCCCCGGCTGAACACCGGCGTGCTGGACGTGCGGCTGATGGACGCCAGCAAGCCCACCTCGCCGTTCGGGCTGCTGGCGGCCGCGCTGTCCCGAGGGGCGGTGCACAGTTCCCGGTTCGTGCGGATGCGGGTGCCGGAGTTGCTGGTCGAGCTCGGCTCGGACGGCGAGACGTCCGGGGCGCTCGCGCGGGACGGCGAGGTCGAGGATGCCCCGCGGACGGTGCGGTTCGCGATCCGGCAGCAGGCGCTGACCGTCTACCGCGGGACCGGCGCGTCGGGGCAGCACCGGTAGGAGCCCGTCCGCCGCCCGGACCGCGCCCGATCAGCCGTCCACGCGGATGTCAGGGGGCTGGCACGGTGATGGCGCGGCGAGCCTCGGTGAGCCCGTCGCGGCGGGCCGGTCGAGCCCTCCGGGGCAAGGGTCGGTCAGGGCGGGACCTGCGACTTCCGGACGGGGGCGCCATCATCGCGCGCCCCGCCGGCCGGGCAGGGCGCGCCCGAGTGCCAGCGCGATGATGCCGGTCGCTACCACGGCCAGCAGCGCGATCCGCAGGCTGGAGGCGTCCGCGATGGCGCCGATCACCG
>JBIQML010000460.1:0-4431 GCA_044463405.1 Nakamurella lactea
CGGCTTGCCGGCGATGTAGTCGACGGTGCCGAGCACGTAGCGGGCCCGGGCGCGATGCACGCCCCGGGCGTCGGCGAGCTCGCTCGCGCGGCGGGCCAGCTGCACGGCCCGGTCGATGTGGTAGTCGACCATCAGCGCGACGAACGCCTCCTCGCAGGCCAGCTGGACCTCGACGGGATGGCCGGTGCCGGCCGCGGCCCGCAGCCCCTCCTGCAGCGCGCGGCGACAGGCCTCCCGGTCGACCGCCTCGTAGGCGATGCGCAGCCGGATGGCAGCGGCGCGGGCGCGGCGGATCCGATCGGCGCCGGTGCCGGTGCCGGTGCCGGTGCCGGTGCCGGCGCCCGGATCGGCCCGTTCGGCGCCGTCGATGCCGGCCAGCACCGGTTCCGCCGCGGCGAACTGCCCGACCTGGGCGAGCTGCTCGGCCGCCGCCAGCCGAAGCTCGGCCGCATCCGGTCCCTGCACGCAGGAGGCCGCCAGCCCCAGGTGCTGGGCGCGCTCGCCCGGGCTCGCCGCGGTCTCCGCCGCCCGGACGGCGGCGTCGTGGGCTGCCTGCCGGTGACCGGCCGCCAGCAGGTGACGGGCAGCCTCGCCCGGGTCCGGCGTCAGGTCGGCCAGCCGCTCGTGCAGGGCGATCCGCTGCCCCGGTTCGAGCAACTCGACGGCCAGCTCGGCCAGCAACCCGTGGCGCAGCGAGACCAGCGGTCTGCCCGGCGCGTGCCCTTCGGGCGGGCCGTCGCCGTCGGCCGAGCCACCGGCGACGGTGGTCACCAGACCCGTCTCCAGCACCGGGCCGGCGGCATCGCCCAGCACCGCCATCGGGAGCGGCCGACCGGCCAGCGCCAGCAGCGCGACCGCATCCCGGCAGTCCTCCGGGAGCCGCCGCATGCGGGCGGACAGCGTCAGCTTCAGGCTGGCGCCCGCCGCCCCGGTGGCCGCGAGTTCCTCGATCAGCAGCGGATTCCCGCCGCTGCGGGCCACGATCCCGGCCACCTCGTCGGAGCTCAACTCGGGGCGCACCCGGCGGGCCAGCGCGCCCGCGTACCGGGTCGGCAACGGATCGAGGTCGTGCACCTCGAACCCGGCGCCGCGCAGCAGCTCCAGCGCCGCGCCGGCCCCCGGGTCGGCCCGGCGGACCGCCGAGAGCATCCGCACCCGACCGACCAGCAACGGCAGAACGCCACGGGTCGCCGGGTCCGCCCACTGCACGTCGTCCAGCACCAGAACCCCGTCACCGACGGCCGATTCGACCTCGGCGGCGACGAACGCCGGATCTCCGGCGTGCAGGTCCTCCAGCACCGACCAGCGTCCCGGACGGGAGCCGGTGGCGGGGTCGGCGATCGCCCCGAAGGCGCGGTGCAGCGGCAGGTAGGGCATCCAGGACAGCGTCGCCAGACATCCGGCCTCGATCCCGCGACGGCCGGACTCCTGCACTGCGGCCCGGATCAGCGTCGTCTTGCCGACGCCCGCCTCGCCGAGCAGGGCCGCTGGGCGGGCGGCGTCGTCGAGTGCGACGGCCAGCAGCTCCCGCTCCGCGTCCCGACCCAGCAGCATGCACGGAGGGTAACCTGCCGTCCCGCGACCCGTTCGGCGAGAATGCCGGCATGACCACCACCCGTGACGTGGCCCGGCGCATCGGCCCGGAACTGGTCGAGCTGCGCCGCCGGCTGCACCGCACACCCGAGCTGGACCTGGCACTGCCGCGGACCCAACGGGCCCTGCTGGACGCTTTGGCCGGGCTGGACCTGGAGATCACCACGGGGACGGCACTGTCCTCGGTGACGGCGGTGCTGCGAGGGCGCGGCGGCCGGGCCGGTTCGCCTAGTCCGAGTGGCCCGGTCGATCCGGCGCGGCGACCGGCCGTGCTGTTGCGCGGCGACATGGACGCGCTGCCCGTCACCGAGAAGCTCGAGCCGCCCTACGCCTCCCAGGAGCCCGGGCGGATGCACGCGTGCGGCCACGACCTGCACATGGCGGGTCTGGTCGGCGCCGCCCGCATCCTGCACGAGCTGCGCGACGACCTCGCCGGCGACGTGGTGCTGATGTTCCAGCCCGGAGAGGAGGCCACCGGCGGCGCGCCGATCATGATCGACGAGGGCGTGCTGGACGCGGCCGGCCCTCGGGTGGACGCCGCCTACGCGCTGCACGTCTACTCGTCCGGCTACCCGCTGGGCACCTGGTTCAGCCGGAGCGGGCCGCAGATGGCGGCTTGCGATCAGCTGCTGGTCACCGTGCTGGGGGCCGGTGGCCACGGCTCCGCCCGCACAAGGCGGCCGACCCGATCCCCGCCGCCTGCGAGATGGTGCTCGCGCTGCAGACCATGGTGACCCGCCGGTTCAGCGTCTTCGATCCGGTGGTGCTGACCGTCGGGACCATCTCCGGTGGCACCAAGGAGAACATCATCGGTGACGAAACCCGGTTCGAGGCCACCGTCCGTACCTTCTCGGCCGCTCACCGGGACCTGATGGAATCGGCGTGTCTGGACCTGGTGCGGGGCATCGCGGCGGCGCACGGCCTGCGGGCCCGGGTCGAGTACCACCGCGGCTACCCGGTCACGGTCAACGACGACGCGGAACACGCCTTCGCGGTGCAGACCGTCGCCGACCTGTTCGGCCCGAGCGCGCACGCCACCATGCCGGAGCCGGAGTGCGGGTCCGAGGACTTCTCCTACGTGCTCGAGCAGGTGCCGGGCGCCTACCTGAACCTGTCCGCCTGCGCGGCCGCTGATCCCGACATCGCCCCGGACAACCACGCGGGGGACGCCGCCTTCGACGACTCGGTGCTGCCGGACGCGGCGGCGCTGCTGGCCGAACTCGCGATCCGGCGGCTGGCTCGGGGCTAGGTCGCGCAGCGTCACCGACGATCACCGAGCGTCGACGCTGGCCGCCGGTCCCGCTGGTCTCGACGCCCGCTCTGTACTTGCCCGGTCTGGCCGGGCAAGTACAGAGGGCGGGACGAACGGGCGGCTACCTGGGCGCCATTCGCCGGTCACCGGCCAGATCGTGGTCAGGATCTGCCCAACGGTCCGGGCGGGAGTGTTCCTAGGCTCAGGGCGTGACCCATATCGACCCAGGCGTGCGGTGGGCGCGGCGCATCCTGGTCGCGCTCGGGGGCAACGCCATGTCCGCCCCGGACGGCTCGGCCACCGAGGCGGACCAGATCGCCGCCCTGGGGGTCGCGGCGGGACACATCGCCGAACTGGTGGCCGCCGGGTTCGAGGTCGTCGTCACCCACGGCAACGGCCCCCAGGTCGGCAACCTGCTGGTCAAGAACGAGCTGACCGCGAACGTGGTCCCCCCGGTGTCGCTGGACTGGTGCGGCGCCAACACCCAGGCCACCGTGGGCTTCGTGCTGCAGAACGCACTGGCCGGCGCGCTGGCCGAGCGCGGCGTCCAGCGCCCCACCGCGACCATCGTCACCCGCACCCTGGTGGACGCCGCCGACCCGGCGTTCACCCACCCCGACAAGCCGGTCGGCCGGTTCCGCAGCCGGGAGGACGCCGAGCCGCTGATCGCCGCCGGCCAGCACTGGCGCGACTTCGGCGACAGGGGCTGGCGCCGGGTGGTCCCGTCACCGCTACCGCTGCAGGTGCTGGACGCCGGCACCGGCCGGCAACTGGCCGACCTCGGCTACGTGGTGATCTGTTCGGGCGGCGGAGGGATCCCGGTGGTGCAGACCGAATCCGGCCTCACCGGAGTAGAGGCCGTGATCGACAAGGACCGCGCCGCAGCGATCCTCGCCCCCGACCTGGGCGCTGACACACTGGTGATCGCCACCGACGTGCCCGCCGCCGTGGTCGGCTACGGCACGGCACAGGCCCGCCCGCTGGGCCACGTGTCGCTGGCCGAGATGCGCGAGCTCGCCGCCGCCGGGCACTTCGGCGCCGGGTCCATGGGGCCCAAGGTCGACGCGGCCTGCACCTTCGTCGCCGGCGGCGGCCATGCGGCCGTGATCACCAGCCTGGACCGGCTCGCCGAGGCCGTCAGCTCCCCGGTGGGCACGGTCGGCACCGTCGTCACCGCCGCCGGCCCGGGCGCCGCCACCCCGACCGTCCCGTCCGCGGGCGACCCCGTCACCGCCGAAATCACCTGACACACTGGCACCGCAATACCGATCGAACGACAAGGAGCACGCCGTCATGCCCGCTGACACACCCGCTGCCATCGAGGTCCGCAAGGTCCCGCTGCACTCCGTCTCGGACGCCTCCGAGCTGACCAAGCTCGTCGACGACGGCGTGTTGCAGGCCGACCGCATCGTCGCAGTGATCGGCAAGACCGAGGGCAACGGCGGCGTGAACGACTACACCAGGATCATCGCCGACCGCGCGTTCCGCGAGGTCATCGCCGGCAAGGGAACCCGGTCGGCGGACGAGGTCAAGCAGATCCCGATCGTCTGGTCCGGCGGCACCGACGGCGTGATCTCCCCGCACGC
>JBIQML010000461.1:0-4379 GCA_044463405.1 Nakamurella lactea
GCCACGACCCGGAGCTCCTGCGCGAGCAGGTGACGATCACCGTGCGCCACGAGCTCGCCCATCACGTCGGGTTCGACGAGATGGGCGTGCGGGATCTCGGGCTGTAGGCGCGGCGGACCATCGGCGTGCGCATCGTCGCGGCCGGCGCGAGCGGCTTCCTCGGCGGCCATCTGGTGCCGGCGTTGCGGTCGGCCGGCAACAGCGTCCTGACGTTGGTCCGCCGTCCACCCCGGACGAACGACGAGGTCGCGTGGGATCCGGACGCCGGCGTGCTGCCGTCGGCGGCGCTGGACGGGGCGGACGCGGTGATCAACCTGTGCGGCGCCGGGGCCGGCGACCGTCGGTGGACCGCGCGCCGGCGCGAGCTGCTGCGGTCCTCCAGGCTGAAGCCGACGGGACTGCTGGCCAGGGCGTGCGCGCGTCAGGGCGTGCCGGTGCTGCTGAACGCCTCGGCCGTGGGCTACTACGGCGATCGGGGCGACGAGGTTCTGACCGAGTCCGCTCCGCCCGGCGACTCGTTCCTCGCGGGGCTGTGCGCCGACTGGGAAGCGGCGACCGAACCGGCCGCGAGCGCCGGCGTTCGAGTGGTGCTGATGCGCACCGGTCTGGTGCTGGGACCGGACGGCGGGATGCTGCCCCGGCTGGCCCTGCTCGGCCGGATGCTGGCCGGTGGCCGGCTGGGTGACGGACGCCAGTACTGGCCGTGGATCTCGGTGGTCGACGAGGTGTCGGCCATGGCGTTCCTGTGCCGCGCCGACGTGCGCGGACCGGTCAACCTGACGGCCCCGAACCCCGTCACCAACGCCGAGTTCACCGCGGAGCTGGCCCGTGTTCTGGGCCGGCCGGCACCGTGGGTGGTGCCCGGGGTCGCGCTGCACGCGGTGCTGGGCGAGTTCGCCGGCGAGGTGCTGGGCAGCCAGCGCGCGGTCCCGCGGGCGTTGCTCGACGCCGGATTCCAGTTCCTGCAACCGAGCCTGGAAACGGCGCTGCGCGCCTGGACACAACCCTGACCCGGACGAGGTGCGCTCAGCCGGTTCGCGCGAGCAGGTACTCGATGGCCTGTTCGGCGTTGTGCCGGACGTCCACGGCGAATCGGGTCGGAGCGTCGGGTGGGTGGGCGGATCGGTCGGGGCTGTCGGGGCTGTCGGGGCTGTCGGGGCCGCCGGGTCGGGTATGGCCGGTTCTGCCGGGCGTGTCGGGGCGGGTGTGGCCTGGGATCAGGTCCGGCACGGGGCTCGGGTACTGGTGTCCGGTCGGGGTGGTCACGACGATCCCGCCGGGATGGTCGGGGTCCGGGCCGGCGGACCAGCCGGGAGCGGTGCGGATGTAGTTGCAGTCCTCGGACAGGGATTGGCCGTTGGCGATGCTGGTCGGTCCACCCTCGGAATACGGCGTGATGTGGTCGGCGTGCCGGGCGGGCGCGTTGCACCACGGCGTGCGGCAGGTGCCGTCCCGGGTGAACAGCAGGTGCCGCATGCCTTGGGAGAAGGTGCGCTGTTTCGAGTCGGCCGCGACGAGTTCGCCGGTGTCGGGCCGGGTATAGAGCCGGCGGATCCAGACCCGGGCGGACGCCGGGAGGTCGGCCACCATCCGCCTGGCCAGTGGCGCCGGGATCGCATGGTTACCCGGCAGCACCGCGGGGTCGTCACCATCGCCGAACAGGGTCCGATCGGTGATGACCAGGTTGATCACCACGCCGGTGCCGTCCGGGAAGTCGTGGGGCTCGCTCGCCGCCGGGTCTCGGGTGGCTAGCCGTGCCGCCGATCCGCGGTTCCGGGTCGGAGCGTGACCGAGCTCGGCCGCCGCCGCCGCCGGCCGGTCCGCAGACGTGTCCCCGGGCGGGGGGTGCGGGGGTGACCCGCCGGCCGTGGAAACCGGCGGTGCCGAATCCTGGCACGGTTCCGCCTGGCGGCGTTCCCGATCCACGGCACGCTGGTAGGAGGCGCGGACCGCGGCGACCGGATCATCCGGACCATCCTGCGCCGAACCAGCGCCGGTGCTGCCGACCTTCGGAACGGCGTCGCCTGCGCCGGAGTCCGTGTCGGTGCCGGTCGGGACATCACCGCCGACGGGAGCGACGGGATCGACACCGGGGTCGGGATCCTCGTCAGCGTTCCCATCGGCGTCAGCGCCGAGGCCGTCGGTGTCGTTGTCGGTGACGACCCCGGTCTGGTACCGGGGGCCCTGGTCACCGCCGTCCCGACCCAGATCCGGTTCCGTGGTGGCCTCGTGGGCGGTGGTCGGGACGCTACCGCGGTCAGTGTCGCCGTCGGGGTGCGTCGTCGTGCTGCCCGCGTCCGGGGCGGCGGGGCTGCTGGTGGCCGGCCGGGAGCCGGTTGCACGGCCGGTCAGCCGCCTGACGTACTCGTCGATGATCCGCTGGTCGCGGGTGCGGGCGTCTCCCGGGATCGGCGGCTGACAGTCCACATACCGGCACAACGCGGCAAAGCAAGCGACCGCCGAGGCGATCGGCATCAGCCCGGTGAGGTAGCCCATCGCGTCCGGCGCCGGGCGAAGCGACACCCTGCGGTCGCCGGCGGCCTTCGCGGCGCGGGCGACCGCAGACTCCGGATCGATGCGATACGCGATGGCCTTCACCAGTGCCTGCAGCCGGGCGTCGCCCAGACCGTCGAGATGGTCCGCGATCTCGGCGTCCACCGCGCTGCGCTGCTGCGCGGTCAGGCAGGCGGTTTCCCGCACGATGATGGTCGCCCGCCACTCGTTGATGGTGCCCGAGGTCAGCGCGGCCAGGGTGCAGGGCATCTCGTGCACCAGCGCTTCCGCCAGGCCGACATAGCGACCACCGCGCTGCGGTGACTCCCGCCTGGCCAGCGCGACCTGGGCGGCGGCGGACCGGTTGGCCAGCCGCTCGGCCTTGGCTCGCTGTGCCGCCGGTCCCCCGCCGACCCGACGGATCTGTTCCGAATCGGAATTGCCAGCGGCTCCGTCACCGCCGGGCGGGCAATTCCGCTCGCGCTGCGAGGCGGCGAACGTCGCCGTGATTCTGACCTGGGCCGCCGCGCATCCGGCCTTGATGTCCTCCAGCAGCCGGATCTGATCGACCCGACCCGCATCACCGGGGGCCGGCTCCAGACTCGCCAGCAAGGCCGACCAGCTCGCCATGGCTCCCCCGGCGGCCGGGCCGGCTCCGTCGTACCCCTCTGCCACCGTGGACACGTCCGCGGCATCCGGTCCAGCACCCGATTCAGGGCGGCCCGTCGATGCCGCATCAACGGCACCGACACAATCCGCTGAATCAGTCATACGTACGATGATATAGGCTGAAGGGCAATCCAGTCAAGCCCCACGACGCATTTTTTCGAACTGATTTTCGTCTACATGGACCGGAGCGTCGAGCAGGTCCAGCACCGAGGCGACCCGGCGATCCATGGTCCCAGCGATGCCGCGCCCGCGAAGGGTCAGTCCCTCGCAGCCGCGTCCCCGGTCTCGCTCCGCCGCGCCCGCGAGGTCCCCGTCTCGTTCCGCCGCGCCTGCGAGTTGCCGGTCACGCGCCGCACCAGGTCGCGCCCGAAGCGCCACAGCGGCCATCCCGGCACTCCCCGGTGATCCCCTGATCCGCCGGCGCCCTCCGCTGCCCGCTCAGGCCGCTCCCCGGCGCCGAACCAGTCGGCCAGCGCTCCCCCGCGCGCCACCGCCCGAAGCCGCCGCTCGGTCGCCGTCCGCGCCTTCTGCGGGGTCACGATCAGCAACTGGTCGCCGGCCTGCAGCCGGGTGGTGCGATCGATCGCGGCCGGCGACCCGTCACGCAACACCAGGGCGACCACGGCCCCGACCGGGAGCCGAAGTTGGGTCAGGTACACCCCGTGCATCCGCGACCCCTCGGGAATGCGCACCTGCAGCACGTGCGCGCCCATCTCCTCCAAGGGAGCGACGTCGATGTGCACCTCGGTCGCCGCGCCGGTCTCCACCACCCGCAGCAGCCGGGCGACCGCCGGCAGCGAGGTGCCCTGCAGCAGGGTGTAGATGACCACCGCGACCACGATCACGGCCACCAGTTCCGCGCTGTGTCGTTGCGCGAGGGTCAGCGGGATCAGCGCGAGCACGATGGGCACGGCACCGCGCAGCCCGGAGTACGACAGGAACGCCTGATGTCGCCACGGCAGCCGGAACGGCAGCGCCGCCGCGATCACGGACAGCGGACGGGCGATCAGCAGCACCATCAGCCCGATCAGGATCCCCGGCACCAGCGCGGCCGGCAGCTTCGTCGGGTCGACGTAGAGCCCGAGCAGAACGAACAGCCCGATCTGGGCGATCCACCCCAGGCCCTCGGCGAAGGACAGCGTCGAGGATCGCTGCGGCAAGGTGCTGTTGCCGAGCACCAGCGCCGCCAGGTAGGTGGCCAGGAATCCGGACGCGGA
>JBIQML010000462.1:0-4423 GCA_044463405.1 Nakamurella lactea
GTACGGGTCAAATTGAAGGACGTTGCCCAGCGCGTAGGGGTTTCGGCGGGCACCGTCTCCCACGCACTGAATCACCCAGACAGAGTCGCGCCCGCGACCTTGGAACGCGTGCGTAAGGCTATCGCCGATCTCGGATTCGCGCCGAATGGTGCCGCTAGTGCCCTTGCCTCCGGATCGACCAAGACCATCGGTCTCGTCGTCATCGACTTGATGAACTCGCTTTTCGTGGACATCACCCGTGGCGCCCAGCAGGCGGCCCGAACCGAAGGATACAACCTCCAACTCGCCGACAGCGACAACGACCGTGAGCAGGAGGAATCGCACCTGCGCTTCTTCCACACCGCTCACGTCGCCGGCGTGCTGCTGGCGCCGATCACCGATCCCAGCGTCGCGGTCCAACGATTGCGCTCGCAGGGCGAGCGCGTCGTGCTGGTCAACTATTTCGCCGAGCGCCAATCGTGCTGCACCGCGCTGGTCGACAACGACAGGGTCGGCTATTTGGCCGCGCAGCATCTGATCGGTCTCGGCCGAAGGCGTCTGGCGTTTGTGGGTGGTCTGCATCAGGTGCAGCCTGTCCGATTGCGTCGGCGCGGCGTCCTGCGGGCCATTCAGGAGGCGAACGGGTCCGTCGAGCTCATCGACATGGATACCGAGGATCTTGAGCCGTCGAGCGGATCGAGAGTGGGCGCCCACCTGGTCTCACTGCCTGCCGAGGACCGCCCCGATGCCGTGCTGGCGGTGACGGATCTGCTGGCCATGGCGATCATTAGCGAATTCACCGTCTCCGGCATCCGCGTGCCATCCGATGTCGCGGTCATGGGTTGTGACCACAATTCGGTCGCCTGGGGCGGTGCGATGCCGCTGACCTCGGTGACGATGCGAGGCCACGAGATGGGCCAGGCCGCATTCGAGTTGATGCTGCGGGAGATCACCGAACCGGCCGGAGTGCATGAGCACCGCACCGTCACTCTCGAACCGTCCCTCGTCATCCGGGAGAGCACGGTCGGGCGCTAGCGTGGCCGGAAGCGGGCGAACCCGCTTCCGGCCACACTCTCTGCGTTGCGGCGGTTCTCAGCCGCGTACCGTCACCGAGTCGTGCAGGCTCGCCTGCGACGATCCGCCGACCGTCACCTGGTAGGTGCCGTTCGCGATCTCCCACTCGTGCGTGTCCGTGCTCCAGTACGACATCGGCTCGTCGACCGACGAGGAGTCGATGTGCACCGTCACCCAGTGACTCTGGCCCGGCCGCAGCGTGACCGGTTGGTAGTTCACCAGCCGAAGCCCCGGCTCATCCGCGGACGACGGGAGGGCGAGATAGGTCTGCGCCGTGGCGGTTCCGGTGCTCCCACCGGTGTTCGTCACCGTGAACCGCACCGTGATGCCGGGCGCCCGGTGTCCGTGGTGCCGCTGCGCGTTGTCGGCGCTGACGTGCAGGTTGGAGTACCGGAATGTGGTGTACGAGAGCCCGAACCCGAACGGGTACAGCGGCTCGATGCCCCGCGACTCATACCACTTGTGGCCGATCGCCAACCCCTCGCTGTAGGAGACCTGGCGAATGGAGTCGTCGCCATCGGCGCGCGTCGTCGAGCCGTCCGGCAGCAGCCCTGGGTACTGGGCGTCCGTCGATGTCGGGGTGTCCGCCAAGGACTTCGGGAACGTCATCGGCAGCCGGCCAGTGAAGTTCACGTCACCGTAGAGCAACTTCGCCAGCGCCGTTCCCTGCTGATCGCCGGGGTACCAGGCCTCGATCACGCCCGCGGCCGCCGAAAGCCACGGCATCGTTGTGGCGGTGCCGGTCTCGAGGACGACGACGGTGTTCGGATTGGCTGCCGTCACCGCCGAAATCAGCGCGTCACCGTTACCGTCCAACGCCAACGTCGTGCGGTCGCTGCCTTCGCCCTGTTTCGAATACCCGAAGACGATGGCCACATCCGCCGCATGGGCGGTGGCTGCCGCCGCCGTCACGTCGGAGCCGTTGTCGAAGGTCACGTTCGCGCCCACCTGAGCCGCGCGGGCGGTGATCGCGTCCAGCGGCGCCACCGGGTTGGGACACGGGTTTCCGCGACTGAACGATCCACCCTCGGCGCACACCGTGGCGGCGCTGATCCCATCGGTCGGCGTATTGGATGCAGTGGGCCCGATAATCGCGATCGTCCGGTCCTTCCCGGTCAGCGGTAGCACGGCGTTGCTGTTCTTCAGCAACACCGAGCCCCGCTCGGCGATCTGCTGCGCGACCTTCTTGTTCGCCGGCGTCGACAGGTCGGTCGAGGGCGTGGCGGGGACCG
Organism: Nakamurella lactea; assembly: GCA_044463405.1. GTDB lineage: Bacteria > Actinomycetota > Actinomycetes > Mycobacteriales > Nakamurellaceae > Nakamurella > Nakamurella lactea_B. The sequence goes on from JBIQML010000462.1 coordinate 2,286, forward strand.
GATGGTCGAACAGGCCCGCGGCGATGTACGCGCGCACCACGCGGAAGGCCGCCGCGTCAATCTGCGCCTCGGACACCTCGCCCTTGTCGATCGCCTCGTTGATGTTCTCGGGCGTGTAAAACCTCGGCACGTTGAGTTCCTGGTCCAGACCTGCATTCAGCGATGGCGCCGTCGTGTGCACGGCACCGAAATCGGAGACAACGTAGCCGGCGAACCCGTCGCCATCCTTGAGGACGTTGTTCAGGATGGGGTTCTCGCAGGCATACGTGCCATTGACCTGGTTGTAGGAACACATCACGCCGCCGGGCTCGCCCTTGCCGATGGCGATCCGGAACGGCAGGTCGTAGGCCTCTCGCAGCACGCGGCCCGTCATGTCCGAGGAACTGTTGTGCCGGTCCAGTTCCTGTTCGTTCGCCACGTAATGCTTGACGACGGACATGACCGGCTCGGACCGGTTACCCTTCTGCATGCCGTTGATGTCCGCGGCGGCCATCGTCCCGGACAGGTAGGCATCCTCACCCAGGAATTCTGGGGTGCGGCCGCCGAGTGGGGTTCGCAGGCTGTTCATGCCCGGGCCGAGGATGACATTCTTGCCCGCCCGGAACGCCTCGTCCGCCTGTGATTTGCCCTTGTCGTACGCGAGGGAGGTGCTCCACGACGCCGCCAACGCCAACTGCGAGGGATACACCGTCGCCCCGTCCGAGCCGCGTACGTAATCGGGTCCATCGGTGTAGGTGATGTTCGGTGTGCAGGGCACCTGCACGGGATAGGTCGTAGTGGAGTTCCCGCGGCCGAACTTCGTTTGCGTCGGGCTGTTCGCCGCCTGCTCGTCCAGCCACCGAATCTTCTGATCCAGCGTGCTCGCGTCCAACAGCAACCGGGCGCGCATGGCCGGGCTCAGGTGGGTGTTCATCCACGGGCAGTCCCGTGGATAGTCGCCGTGGCCCTGCCCATGGCCGGGGGCCGCGGCGGCCACACCGTCCATGGATCCGATGGCCACCTGAATTCCGGTCGCTACCATGGCCGCGGCCACGAGCGGGATCGCAAGGCGAAAGACGCGACGCCGGAATGGTGTCTTCATCATGGTCCTCCCATGAGGGTGCACTGAAGCGCTTCACAGGCCCGCCTGCGAATGCTTCCTGAACTATGGTCCTGGAGAGGTGAAGCGCTTCAATCGCGGTAGCAACAAGATATCGTGCGCTCTAGGCGGTGCACAAGGGGTGAGTCGCATTGATTCCGCTATGCCGGCGGGACTGATGACCGATGGACCGCACCGCGAGGGATGCGACGACAGCGGCTGCCGTGTCGAACCATTGCATGCACCAACGTCGCCCTGGTGTGACTGCAGAGGCTGGTGGGATCACCTTCGCGCATGCCGCCGAAGTTGATCCATGCAGCGGGTGGCCGGGTGGCCGGGCGGGCACAGACGGGCCGGCGCGGACCCGGGGTCAGCGGGTGCGGTCGACCACGAAGCCGGTCAGCGACTCGAGCGCGTCCACGGCAGCCCCCGCCGGCAGCCCGGTCAGTTCGGCCCGCGCCCGGCCGGCATAGTCCTCCAGCGTCGCCCGGGCCCGGTCCAGGCCGGCCGAGCCGCGAAGCAGCGTCACCGCCCGGTGCACCGAGGCGTCCTCCTCGATCGGGCCGGACACTAGCGACACCAGCTCGGAGTCGGCCTCCGGATCGGCCAGCGTGTACAGCACCGGCAGCGTTCGGACGCCCTCCCGCAGGTCGGTGCCCGGGGTCTTGCCGGAATCGGCGGAGGCGATGTCGATGATGTCGTCGGACAGCTGGAACGCCACCCCGAGCGCCCGGCCGTAGCGGCGCAGCGCGGTCACCTGCTCGTCGGTGGCACCGGAGAACATGCCGCCGTAGCGGGCGCTGGTGTCGATCAGCGACGCCGTCTTCTCGTTCAGCACCGCCAGGTGATGCTGCACCGGGTCCTGACCGGGCTGCGGACCGACCGTCTCCCGGATCTGCCCGGTGACCAGCTCCGCGAACGTGTCGGCGATGATCCGTACCGCCAGCGGCCCCAATCCTGCGACCAGCCGGGAGGCCCGGGCGAACAGGAAGTCCCCCGCCAGGATGGCCACGGCGTTGTCCCAGCGGGCGTTCGCCGAGTCGGTGCCGCGCCGGACGTC
>JBIQML010000463.1:0-4392 GCA_044463405.1 Nakamurella lactea
CCGACGCCGAGCTGCCGGAGGAGGCGGCGCTGCCGGCGGAGGCGGCGCTGCCGGATCCCCCCGCGGAACCGCCGGAGGAGCATGCCGCGAGGGTCATCGCGGCGGCCGCGATCACCGCCAGTGCCACGCGCTTCGCTGAGTGGGTGCCCATGTTCTCTCCTCGCCTCGATCGGCGGTCCGACGCGGACTCGGCATCCGTCGGGCCCATCCGCCATGACGGTATACCAGATATCATTCGGTATACCATAAATCAGACCTGGTGTATATGCAGGTCGGTCCCCATTCCCGGTCCGCTGGAGCCGACCACTCCCGGTCCGCTGGAGCCGACCACTCCCGCACGCCGCGTGCCACGGAGTCAGCGTCCACGGCCGGGCGCGCCGGTGTCGCCGGCCGCGCCCGACAGGTCAGCGTGCACCTCGGGATCCAGGTGCGCCGATCCCAGGATGTGCTCCCTGGTGATGTCCGCCGCCGCGATGCCGTCACCGTCACGCAACGCGGCGATCAGCGCCTCGTGCTGCCGGGTGGATTCCGCGTGGCTGCGCAGCACCCTGGGGCCGTTCGGCATCGACTGCCACAGCAGCCGCATCAGCGACAGCAGCAATGGGCTGCCGGCCGATTCGTAGATGGAGAAGTGGAATTCACGGTTCAACGGGCCGTAGGCGGCCACGTCCTCCCCGACCGCGCGCATCTGCCGGTTCAGATCGACCAGCTTCTCCAGTTGCGCGGCGGTGATGGTCCTGGCCGCAAGGCGAGCGCCCAGCGACTCCAGCGCGGCGCGGATCTGGTAGTTCTCCTCGACCGCACCGTCGCGGGCCTCCGCCACGGTCGCGCCCCGGTGCGCGTCGCTGACCACCAGCCCCTCGGACTCCAGGCGCCGCAACGCCTCCCGGACGGGAGTCTGGCTGACGCCGAAGCGCACGGCGATGTCCCGCTGGCGCAGCGCCGCCGCCTCCCGCAACTCGCCGGACAGGATCTGCTCCCGCAACAGCGCGGTCACCATGTCGCTCTTGGACGTGTACACGGCGCCGACCCTGGCGGGGCCCGCCCCGCGCCCGGGATCCGGATCAGACATCGGACAGCTCACCCTCTCCAGTTGCCCCGCCAGCCTTCCGCAATAGCGCCAGCACCCGCTCCGGTCTCATCGGGAGCCGCTCGATCGTGGCGCCGCCCAAGGCATCTCGCACCGCGCAGACCAGCGCCCCGCCCGATCCCGTCAGCCCGCCCTCGCCGGCACCACGCACCCCGAGCGGGTTGGTGGTGGCGGGCGAGTCCTGGCAGACCAGCACCTCCACGTCGGGCACCAGGTCCGCGGTCGGCATCAGGTAGTCCATGAAGGTGGCCGACAGCGGCTGGCCCTGCTCGTCGTAGCAGAACTCCTCCAGCAGTGCCCCGCCGATCCCCTGGGCCACGCCGCCGCGGAGCTGGTCCTCCACCAGGGCCGGGTTCACCGCCCGCCCCACCTCGTAGGCGACCAGGTACTTCAGCACCGACACCGCACCGGTGCCGGGGTCGATCTCGACGACGGCGACGTGCGCGCCGTACGGGTAGGTCATGTGGTCGACGCTGAACCGGAACCGCTCCGCCAGTCCCGCCGGCTCCCCGTCGGCCAGGTACGGGCTGCCCGGCTGGGCGGCCGCGGCGATCGCCGCGTAGCCGAGGCTCCGGCCGGGCACCCCGCGCACGGTGAACCGGCCGTCGTCGGCCACCAGGTCGTCCGGGGCCACCTCCAGCATCCGCACCGCGATCTCGGTCATCCGCTGCAGCACCCGGCTGGCGGCCCCGTCGACGGCGCTGCCGGAGACGACGGTGGATCTGCTGGCCCACGAGCCCATCCCGTAGGGCTGCAGCAGCGTGTCGCCGTTGATCACGTCCACCAGGTCGGGGTCGACGTGCAGCGCCTGCGCGGCGATCTGGGCGAGCACCGTCTCGATGCCCTGCCCGAGCGACGCCCCGCCGGAGTGCACGCGCACCCGGCCGGCCCTGGTCACCTCCACGTCGGCGGTCTCGTGCGGGCCGAGCCCGCTCTTCTCCAGGAACATCACCGCGCCGAACCCCAGGATCCGGCCGGCGTCCCGGCCCCGCCGAACCTGCTCGCGCCACCCGAGGTCGTCGGCCCGTTGCAGCGCCCGTTCCAGCAGGCCCGGGTAGTCGCCGGCGTCCAGCACCACGTCGGTGCCCAGCGTGCTCATGGCCCGCTCGTGCGGCAGCTCCGCGGCCGTGAGCAGGTTGCGGCGGCGGAACTCCACGCGATCGAGGCCGAGCCGATCGGCCGCCATGTCGATCAACTGCTCGCGCGCCACGGTGCCCTCCCACCGGCCCGGGCCCCGATACGTGCCGCACGGCGTCTTGTTGGTCAGGCCCACCCGCACGTGCCCGTGGTAGGCGGGGATCCGGTACGGGCCGGGCAACATGGCCAGCGTGAGCTCCGGGACGATGATCCCGTGGGTCCTGGCGTACGCGCCGTTGTCATGGTCGACCACGTCGCGCAACCCCAGGATCGTGCCGTCCTCGTCGACGGCCAGCGAGATCCGGTGCCGCTGCTGGCGGGAATGGTTGATCGCCATCAGGTGCTCGGCCCGGTCCTCCACCCAGCTCACCGGCCGGCGCAGGCGGACGGCCGCGTACGGGATCAGGAAGTCCTCCGGGTAGAACTCGCCGCGCACGCCGAAGCCGCCGCCGGCGTCCACGGCATGCATCCGGATGTTCTCGGCATCCCATCCCAGCATGCTCGCCAGCACCGTCCGGTTGAACACCGGAACCTTGGTGGCGCCGAAGATCTCCATCCTCTCGCCGCGGGGGTCCACGTCGATCACCAGTGCGCGGGGCTCCATCGGTACCGCCGTGTGCCTGCCGACGTCCAGCCGCAGCTCCACGACGCGGTCCGCGCGTTGGAACGCCGCATCGACATCGCCGTAGCCGAGGGAGAACTCGGCCGCGCCGGTGGCCCGCTCGGCATCCAGGATCGCCGGTCGTTCGGTGAAGGTCATCTCGATCGCATCGGCGGCGTCCTCGGCGAGGTAGGCATCCTCCGCCAGCACCAGCGCCACCGGCTCGCCGACGTATCGCACCTGCGGGCCGCCCAGCACCGGCTGCAGGAAGCGATCCAGGTCGATGCCCTGCACGGACAACCGCACCGGGATCCTCGGGCACGGGTCCAGGTCGGCGGCGGTGATCACCGCGACCACCCCGGGCATGGCTCGTGCGGCCGAGGCGTCGACGGCAAGGTCGTCGGCGTTGGCCACCGGGGAGCGCACCACCCGGGCGTGCAGCATCCTGGTGCGCTGAACGTCCGCCCCGAAGGTTCCCTGCCCGGTCAGCAGCCGGTGGTTCTCCTTGCGAGGCAGGCTGGTTCCTATCAGGTCCCCGGTGCGGGTGGCCGCCGTCATGGCTGGGACGGTGCCGTCCGGGCCGCACGCCTGGAGGCCGCCACCTCGCCGATGGCGTCCACGATCCCGGAGTAGCCGGTGCAGCGGCACAGGTTGGCCGAGGCCACCTCCCGGATCTCGTCGGGGTCCGGGTCCGGATCGCCCGCCAGGTAGCCCTCCGCCAGCATCAGGAATCCGGGCGTGCAGAAGCCGCACTGCAGCGCGTGATGCTTGCTGAAGGCCTGCTGCAGGTCCGACAGCTCGTCACCGTCGGCCAGGCTCTCCACGGTCCGCACCGATCGGCCGTCGGCCTGCACGCCGAACATCAGGCAGGACCGCACCGGATCGCCGTCCACCAGCACCGTGCACGCACCGCAGATCCCGTGCTCGCACCCGAGATGCGTACCGGTGAGCCCGATGTCCTGCCGCAGCACATCGGCCAGCGTGCGTCGGGCCTCGAGCAGCAGCTCGTACTGCTCCCCGTTGACCTCGAAATCGACCAGGTGCCTGTCCGTCATCGTGTCTCCATCACTGCCGGCGCCCGTGCGGTCGCCAGCGCGTCGAGGATCATCTCGGGGGTGGCCGGAATGGCATCGAGCTCGACGCCGCCGGCCACGGCATCGTTGACGGCGCCCAGCACCGCGGCCGGTGCGCCGATCACGCCGCCCTCTCCCATCCCCTTCGACCCCGTCACCGAATTTTCGGCCGGTGTCTCCAGGTGGTAGATGGTCAGCGTCGGGATCTCCTGCGCGGTGGGCACCAGGTAGTCGATGAACGATCCGGACAGCGGCTGACCCTGCTCGTCGAAGGAGAGTTGCTCGTACAGCGCGGCGGCGATGCCCTGCGCCACGCCGCCCCTGACCTGTCCCTCGACGATCATCGGGTTGACCACCACGCCGCAGTCCTCCACCACGAGGTAGTCGAGCACCCGGGCGTCGCCGGTGCCGGTATCGACCTGCACCAGGGCGGCGTGCACCGAGTTGGAGAAGCTTCCGGACGGGTCGAACGCGCCGCGCGCCTCCAGCAG
>JBIQML010000464.1:0-4390 GCA_044463405.1 Nakamurella lactea
ACATCTAGGGGTGCGTCACATCGACATGCCTTGCACGCCGCAGGGGGTGTGGCGGGCCATCCAGGCCGCGAGTCGTGAGGGAGCGCGCTGATGCAGGTATCCATCACCGTCAACGGCGGGGCCCGCACCGACGACGTCGAGCCGCGCACGCTGCTGGCGCACTACCTGCGGGAGACCTGCGGGCTGCGCGCGACCAACACCGGTTGCGACACCACGTCCTGCGGGGCGTGCACGGTGTTGCTGGACGGCGAGTCGGTCAAGTCGTGCACCGTCCTGGCCGCGCAGGCGTCCGGCTCGTCGGTGACGACCCTGGAGGGACTCAGCGGGCCCGACGGATCGACCGGCACCCTGCATCCGGTGCAGCAGGCCTTCCGCGCCGAGCACGCGCTGCAGTGCGGCTTCTGCACCCCCGGCATGGTGATGGCGTCGGTGGCGATGCTGGCCGAGAACCCGTCGCCGACCGCCGAGCAGGTCCGGCACGGCCTGGAGGGAAACCTGTGCCGCTGCACGGGCTATCACAACATCGTGCGCGCGGTGCTGGCGGCAGCACGCGCCTCCGGCGGTGACGGGGACGGCGGCGGTGACGGGGATCCCGGGACCGCCGCCCCGGACGGCGGTGGCCCCGCGGCCGCCGGCAGCAACGCCGAGGCCGCACGATGATCCCCGCACCGTTCGACTACGCCAGGGCCACCTCCGCGGCCGAGGCGCTCTCGATGCTGGCCGAGCACGGTGACGAGGCCAAGCTGCTGGCCGGCGGGCATTCGCTGCTGCCGATGATGAAGCTGCGGCTGGCCTCCCCCGAGTTCCTGGTGGACGTCGGGCACCTGGACGAGTTGCGCTACGTCCGCCTGGAGGACGACCAGGTCGCGATCGGGGCGCTCACTCGGCACGCCGACCTGATGGGCTCCGACGTGGTGCGGCAGTCCGTCCCGCTGCTCGGTCTGGTGGCGGGCCACGTCGGCGATCCGCAGATCCGGCACCGCGGCACCATCGGCGGCTCGCTGGCACACGCCGACCCGTCCGCCGACCTGCCCGCGGCGGTGCTGGCGCTGGACGCCCGGATGGTGGTGCGCAGCCCGTCCGGCGAGCGCACCGTGGACGCCGCGGACTTCTTCACCGGCTACTTCTCCACGGCGCTGGGCGAGGACGAGATGCTCACCGAGATCCGGATCCCCGTCACCGGCGCGGAGGGCTATGGCTACTCCAAGTTCGTCCGCCGGGCGAACGACTGGGCGATCGTCGCGGTCGCGGTGGCAGGGGGCCGGATCGCCCTGGCCGGCATGGGCGCCACCCCGCTGCGGGCGGCGGCCGCCGAGCAGGCGCTGTCCACCGGGAGCGATCCCGCCGGCGCGGCCGAACTGGCCGACCAGGGAACCGATCCGGTCGCAGACCTGCACGCCGACAAGGACTATCGCCGGCACCTCGCACGGGTGCTGACCCGCCGTACCCTGACGGCGGCCGCCGGCCGCTGATCGTCGGTGGGATCACCGGCGTCGTCACCCGGGCCAGACGCACCGGGCGACCTCACCCCGGGACAGGTGTCTCCGGAGCCTCCCGGCCGGGCCTCACCCGGCGGCGGCGATCGTCCGCCGACCGGGAGGTCGCCAGCACCGCACCGATGATCACCAGCGGGAAGCCGATCGCGACGCCCACGGTGAACGGCTCGTTCAGCACCAGGATGCCCAGCACGATCGCCACCGCCGGATTGATGTAGGTGATCACGGTCGCTCGGCCCGGGCCCGCCTCGGCGATCAGCGCGAAGATGCACAGGAAGGCGAGCGCCGTGCACAGCACCGCCAACCCGGCCACCGACCAGGTGGCCGCGGCGGTCACGCGGTCGGGTCGCAGCCAGATCGCGAACGGCAGGTAGATCGTCGCCGACGTCAGCAACGAGGCGGTCACCACACCGAGCGAGGGCAGGTCACCGAGCACGTGCGCCGCCATGTAGGCGCCGAAGGAGTAGCCGACCACGGTGCCCATCACGGCCGCCACCGCCCCCAGGTCGTGCAGGTCCAAATCGATGCCGACCAGGGCCGCCACCCCTCCGAGCCCTACCACCAGCCCGGCCACCCGGCGCATTCCGAACCGCTCCCGGCCGGTGGCCACCAGCAGCACGGCCGTGAGCAGCGGAACCATGGCGATCAGCAGGCCCGCGGTGGAGCTGTCCAGCCGGGTCTCGGCATGCCCGAGCAGCCACCACGGCCCGACGATCTCCACCAGCGCGAACAGCAGCAGCTGCCGCCAGCGCCGCAGCACCGGCGCCAACTGGTGGCGGGCCAGGGCGATCGGCAACAGCAGCAACCCACCGACACAGGTCCTGCCGAAGGCCACCACCACCGGGTCGTAGACCTCCACGGCCACCCGGATCATCAGGTACGGGATGCCCCAGAGCAGGCTCAAGGCAACGAACAGCGCCCAGCCGCGACGGCTCACCGGGCCCTCCCATGGTCGACGGTCTGCAGCACTGCAACACCGACGGAACGCCGCTGTTCCCCGGCTGCGGGCCGACGGCGCCGACGCCGGCGAGAATCTACCGCGCCGGCCCCGGACGTCCCACCATTCGTGGCGGGTGCGAATTCCGCCCGACCATGGTCGCAGCCAGGCATGTCCGCAGCACATCCGGGGCCGGGGCCGTCGCCGGCAATCGCACCTGCCACATCGGATCAGAACGCCCGCTCGATAATCACATCGGTGTGATTTGTTGCCCGTCACCGGCGTGTCGCTACCACCAAGCCGTGGTTCTGTCGTGCATTCTGTGTTTGCTGGGGTACTTGTGACTTCTGTGACTGGTGATCTACGGTAAGCGGACGGTCGCTCTCAGCGAGCGGCCGAACCGGCGATCGCGACCCCTCGCTTCGCGACGCCGGGGGGCCCGGAGACGAGCACAGGTCGAGCGGGGAACGCGGCCACCGGTACCGGCAAGGGGATGCGGCACCGACGGCCCGGGGCAGCGGCGCAGGACGGAACGCCGGTCAGCGGACCGCGGGCCGGCCCGCGGTGACGCCCCGACGCGGTGGGCGACCCGAGAGGACGACGCGTGCGGCGCATCGTGAGCCTGCTGGCCGGCGCCATCACCGTGGTGGGCGGCCTGGTCTTCACCTCCGCCGGTACGGCGTCGGCCGATCCTTCGGCCAACGCCTGGTACCAGCTGCGAATGTGTGAGTCCAGCAATCGGTACGACATCAACACGGGCAACGGTTACTACGGGGCCTACCAGTTCGACCTGCCCACCTGGCGCTCGGTCGGCGGTTCCGGCTATCCGAACCAGGCCAGCAAGGCAGAACAGGACTATCGGGCGCTGATCCTGTACCGGATGCGCGGTTGGTCGCCGTGGGTGTGCGCCGCCCTGGTGGGACTGCAGCCGGACAGTGATGCGGCCTCCGGCGTCATGCCCCCCAGGCCGGGCAGCAGCGCCTCCGGCGGCGGATCGGCGTCCGGCTCGACCGGCGGCTCGCAGTCCGGGTCCGACACGGGCTCGTCCACACCGGCGTGGCCGGGCCGCCAGTACCACGAGGGCGACTACTCCGCCAAGCTCAAGGTCTGGCAGCAGCAGGCCGGCAAGCTCGGCTACGGACTGGTCGGCACCGGATACTTCGGCCCGCACACCGAAAAGGCCGTCCGCGCCATCCAGCGCAAGGCCGGACTCAACGTCGTCGGCTTCATCGGACCCAAGACCTGGGCCGCCGCCTGGGACACCGACAACGCCAAGAACACCAACAACGGCTCCACGTCGTCAGCGCCGAAGTGGCCGGGCCGGCAATTCTTCGAGGGCGACTACTCCGCCAAGCTCAAGGTCTGGCAGAAGCAGGCCGGCAAGCTCGGCTACGGACTGGTCGGCACCGGATACTTCGGCCCGCACACCGAAAAGGCCGTCCGCGCCATCCAGCGCAAGGCCGGACTCAACGTCGTCGGCTTCATCGGACCCAAGACCTGGGCCGCCGCCTGGGACACCAGCAACGCCAAGAACGCCAACAACAGCACGGGTTCGGGCAGCGGCAGCACGGTCACGTACGTGCCGCAGACCGACAAGTCCTGCCACGTGGGCGCCGCGAAGGCCCCGACGTGGCCGGGCAAGCAGTTCCGCTTCGGCCAGACCGCGCGGGAACTGCAGTGCTTCCAGAAGGAATTGGGCCACCGAGGCTACGACCTGCTGGGCACCGGGTATTACGGCTCCGTGACGAAGTCGGTGGTGCTGGATCTGCAACGCCGCAACGGCATCCCGGACTCGGGCATCGTCGGTCCGAAGACCTGGAAGGCCGCCTGGGAAGGAAAGGTGAGGTAAAGCGATCGTGCATGGCGCCGCCCCGAGATAACGATTTGTCAAAATCGACGCGGCCGCTGTAACGCTCGGTCATGCTGTGACGACGAGCACATCAGCGCCGGGATTCCA
>JBIQML010000465.1:0-4384 GCA_044463405.1 Nakamurella lactea
TACCTGGTCGCGGCCCGGGGCGAGCGGCCCAGTCTGGCCCTGGACGCGTCCCGGTACGCGCTGCGCCGGGCGGCACGGCTGCCGGGCATCGCGGCGGTGCTGGCCGACGCCTGGTCGCCGCTGCCGGTGCGGGACGGCGTCGCCGCTGCGGTGCTGAGCGTCTTCGCGCCCCGGGATCCTGGGGAGTTGGCCAGGATCACCGCTCCGGGCGGGCGGATCGTCGTCGTCACCCCCGAGCCCGACCATCTGGCGGAGCTGCGCGGCCCGCTTCCGCTGCTCTCGGTCGACGCAGGCAAGGCCGAGCGGGTGGTGCGGGGGTTCGCCGGGATTCCCGTCACCGCCGTCGATTCCGAGGCGCTGCGGTATCCGGTCGACCTGACCCGATCGGCGGTGTCGAACCTGGTGGCGATGGGTCCCACCGCGCGTCACCTGGACCCTGGGGCGCTGGCGCGGGCCGTGGACGGCCTGGCCGAGCCGGTGCGGGTCACCGTCTGCGTCACGGTGACGGTGCTGCGCCGGGACGGGTAGCGCGCCGGACGTCGATCCGCGTGCCGATTGTCAATCTGCGTGCACTGCAGCGCACGCAGATCGCAGATCGACACGCAGATCGGTCGGGGCGGGCGGATAACCGCCTTGCCGATCGGCTGGGACGTTGGCACCATGGAGGCGTCCCGCGGGGTTCCCGCATGTGTGAGGGACGACCGCAAGCACGGACAAGGACGGGTCTTGACAGGCATCCGGAGCACTGACTCAGCCACCCTGCGCTGACACCCGAGAGTGTCGGCGCACCCGCCGACCAGCCCGGAGCCATCCTTGTCCGTCCCTCCTTCTGCCCCGTCGCCTTCGGTGGTGCTCACCGACGTCTCGTTCGACTGGCCCGACGGCGCCTCCGCGCTGAGCCACGTCACCGGCGCATTCGGCACCGACCGCACCGGCCTGGCCGGCGCCAACGGTGCCGGCAAGACCACCCTGTTGCGGTTGATCGCCGGCGAGCTGCGCCCGACCGGCGGTTCGATCGTCGCCTCCGGGACCGTCGACCACCTGCGGCAGGACGTCACCCGCGGCAGCAGCACCGTCTCGGACCTGCTCGGCATCACCAGCATCAGGCGGGCGCTGCGGGCCGTGGAGTCCGGCTCGGCCGAGCCCGACCACTTCGACGCCATCGGCGACGGGTGGGACATCGAGGAACGGGCCGCCGCCGACCTGGCCTCGCTGGGCCTGCCGACCGACCTGGACCGGCCGGTGACGTGCCTGTCCGGCGGTGAGGCGATGCTGGCGGCGATCGCCGGACTCCGGCTGCGTGCAGCGGATATCGCGCTGCTCGACGAGCCGACCAACAACCTCGACCCGGATGCGCGCCGGCGGCTGTACGAGGTCATCTCGTCCTGGCGGGGGACGCTGATCGTGGTGAGCCACGACCTCGACCTGCTGGACCTCGTGGACGCCACCGCCGAACTGCGCGGCGGCGACATCGTCAGCTACGGCGGTCCGTACGGCGAGTACCGCGAGTGGCTGCAGACCCAGCAGGACGCCGCCCGGCAGGCGCTGCGGACGGCCGAACAGGCGCTCAGACGCCGCAAGCGGGAACGGATCAAGGCCGAGGAACGGATCGCGCACAGCGAACGCCAGGGTCGCGTCGATCGGGCCAACCGCCGGTACGTGCCCGCCGCCATCAACGACCGCCGGAACTCCGCCGAGAAGGCGCAGGGCACCCGGCGCGGGGCCGCCGCCGCCAAGGTCGAGGCCGCCCGCGAGGCGGTTGCCGTCGCCGAGATGGCCGTCCGGGACGACGAGGCCATCAAGGTCGACCTGCCCGACCCGGCGGTACCCCGCCGGCGGCGCATCGCCGAACTGCGCGGTACCGATGGCCGCGGGCACGTGATCCAGGGTCCCGAGCGGGTGGCCCTGATCGGGCCCAACGGCATCGGCAAGACGACGCTGCTGGAGAGACTCCTTCCGGCGGTGACGGTTCGCACCGGCTACCTGCCGCAACGGATCGTGCTGGACGACGACGCGACCGTGCTGGACGTCGTGCGGCGCGGCGCACCCGAGGTAGAGCCGGCGCGGCTGCGCAACCGGCTCGCCCGGCTGCTGGTCCGCGGCGCCATGGTCGACCGGCCGGTGCGCTCGCTGTCGGGCGGGGAGCGCTTCCGGGTGGCGTTCGCCCGGCTGGTGCTGGCCGATCCGCCTCCGGAGCTGCTGGTGCTCGACGAGCCGACCAACGACTTGGACATCCCCAGCGTCGACCAGTTGGTGGACGCGTTGACCGACTACCGCGGCGCGCTGCTGGTGGTCAGCCACGACCGGCGTTTCCTGGAGCGGCTCGACCTGGATGTCGTGCTGCGGCTGGACGAGCACGGGGGGCTGACCCGGCGGGCCTGATGAGTGCTGGTACGCCGGGTGCCGCGGCCCCGGTCGGCCCGGCCCGGCCCCAGTCGGCCCGGCCCGGCCCAGCCGGCATGGGTTCGGCCCGGCACGGCCCCGTCGACACCCGCACCCACCTTCCTGCGCGGCGGTCCGGCTGCTGTCAGGATGATCGCCATGGCTTCGCGGAACGTACCGATCAAGACCCTGCTCATCCTGGGCGCCAGCGGCGACCTGTCCGGCCGGCTGCTGTTGCCCGGCGTCGGCGGACTCGTCACCGCCCAGCCCGAACGGCAACTACTGCTGGTGGGCAGCGGCGCCGAGGACTGGGACGACGCCCGCTGGCGACAGCGTGTCACGGACTCGTTCGCGACGGTCCATGCCTCCGGGGCGTGCGCCGACCAGGTCCTCGCCGAGACCCATTACCTGCGCAGCGACGTCACCGATCTCGCCGCCTGGCCCGCCCTGCTGAGGGCCTGCCAGGCGCCGGTGGCGATCTTCTTCGCGCTGCCGCCGCCCGTCACCGCCAAGGCGTGCCAGGCCCTGACCAAGGTCGACCTGCCCGCGCACACCCGGCTGGTGCTGGAGAAGCCGTTCGGCACCGACGAGGCCAGCGCCGCCGACCTGAACGACCTGCTCATCCGGCTGGTCCCGGAGGACCACATCCACCGGGTGGACCACTTCCTGGGCAAGTCGACGGTGCTGAACCTGCTCGGCCTGCGCTTCGCCAACCGGATCCTGGAGCCGGTGATGACCGCCGAGCACGTGGCACGCGTGGACATCGTCTTCGACGAGAACCTCGCGCTGGAGGGCAGGGCCGGCTACTACGACGGGGCCGGGGCGCTGGTCGATATGGTCCAGTCGCACCTGCTGCAGATCCTGGCGCTGCTGGCCATGGAGCCGCCCTCCACGCTGTCCGCCGCCGACCTGCGCGACCACAAGGCGGGCGTGCTGCGCGCGACCCATTGCTGGCACGGTGACCCGGTGCGCTCCTCCCGGCGGGCCCAGTACACCGCCGGCAGGCTCGGCGACAGGGACGTGCCGAACTACACGGACGAGCCGGGCATCGACCCGTCCAGCACCACCGAGACCATGGCGGAGGTGACGCTGGCCGTGGACACCTGGCGCTGGACGGGGGTGCCGTTCCGGATCCGCACCGGGAAGGCCGTCGCCAAGCCCCGCAAGCAGGCGATCATCACCTTCCGCGGCGCGCCCCGGCTGCCGCACGGGTTCACCGGCGGGGATCGGCCGAACCGGATCGTCATCGGCTTCGGACCCGACACCATGGCGGTCGAGTTGAACGTCAACGGGCCCGGTGATCCGCTGGAGATCGACCAGACGGTGCTGGAGAGCGAGTTCGGGCCGGGTGACCTGCCGGCCTATGGCGAGGTGCTGCTCGGGGTGTTGGACGCCGACCCGAGCCTGTCGGTGCGCGGCGACACCGCCGAGGACTGCTGGCGGATCGTCGCACCGGTGCTGGACGCGTGGAGGGCGAACAAGGTGCCGCTGGAGCGCTACCGCGCGGGCGGCCCCGGCCCGGACGGGTGGCCCTTGTAAGAGGGTGCCATTGAATCTGGATCGCCAGCGTCGTGGGGGGACGGGTCGCTGCGGGCGCTGCGGGCGCGGCGGGGTCGGCGGTGGCCGGGTCGACGTACTGGTGACGGGGCCAGTGCGGGCGCTGACGGGTCAGCGGGCCCGGCGGGTCAGCCGGTCCGGGTCCAGGATGACCACGCTCTTGCCCTCCAGCCGGAGCCAGCCGCGCTGGCCGAAGTCCGCCAGCGCCTTGTTCACCGTCTCCCGGGACGCGCCGACCAGTTGGGCCAGCTCCTCCTGGGTCAGGTCGTGCGTGACCCGCAGTTGCCCGCCGTCGTTGGTGCCGAACTGCCGGGCGAGCTGCAGCAGCGCCTTGGCGACGCGCCCCGGAACGTCGGTGAAGATCAGGTCGGCGAGCGCGTTGTTGGTGCGGCGCAGCCGGCGGGCGATCACCCGCAGCAGTTGCTCGGCGATCTCCGGGCGCTTG
>JBIQML010000466.1:0-4384 GCA_044463405.1 Nakamurella lactea
GGGCGTACTGCTGGATCTCCAGCACCTTGTCCGGGGTGATGTCCATCTCCTTGGCGAGCTCGTCCGGGGTGGGCTCACGCCCCAGGTCCTGCAGCAGCTCGCGCTGGATCCGGCCAAGCTTGTTGATCACCTCGACCATGTGCACGGGGATCCGGATGGTGCGCGCCTGGTCGGCCATCGCCCGGGTGATCGCCTGGCGAATCCACCAGGTGGCATACGTGGAGAACTTGTAACCCTTGGTGTAGTCGAACTTCTCCACCGCGCGGATCAGGCCCAGGTTGCCCTCCTGGATCAGGTCCAGGAATGCCATGCCGCGTCCGGTGTAGCGCTTGGCCAGCGACACCACCAGCCGCAGGTTGGCCTCCAGCAAGTGGTTCTTGGCGCGCTCGCCGTCCCGCTTGACCCAGTTCAGATCCCGACGCATCTGGACGGTCAGCTTCTCGCCAGCCTCGGCGATCTGGCGCATCCGCTCGATCGAGTACAGACCGGCCTCGATCCGCTTGGCGAGGTCGACCTCCTCTTCGGCGTTGAGCAGCGCAACCTTGCCGATCTGCTTGAGGTACGCGCGCACCGAGTCGGCCGACGCCGTCAACTCGGCGTCCTTGCGGGCCTGCTTGAGCGCCTCCGACTCCTCCTCCTCGTCCCACGAGAAGTCTTCCGACTCGCCGTCCTTGGCGGGGGTCTTCTTCTTGGCGGCCGGTGCCCCACCGGCGGTCGCCTCCGGCTGGGCGTCCTCCTCGGCGTCCTCGTCGATCTCCTCGACGTCGGCGCCATCCTCGTCGGCGCCGTCCACCTCGTCCTCGTCGACGGCGACGTCCAATTCGGGATCGATATCCTCGAGGTCGGTGGCCTCGGCATCCAGGTCCTCGGGATCGGCGGCCTTCTTGGCGCCAGCCTTAGCGGAGGCGACCGGGGTTGTGGGAGCGCTCTTACCTCTGGTCTTGCTCTTGCTGGGGTCGCCCTTCGCCGCACTCGTCGTGCTGGTGCTGCTCTTCTTGCTGGCCGATCCGCTCCTGCCGGTGGAGCTCTTGGCGGTGCCGGACTTCTTGGCTGCCGCCTTCTTGGTCGAACTCCGCTGGCGGCCGTTGGTGTCGACGGCATCGATCACCGGTGCCTCGGGACCGGAACTGTCTGCCTCCGGTGCGTGCTGGTCGTCACCGGTCGATGTCATACGCGACGATGCTGCTGCGCCTGCCACTGATGCCCTTTCGCTGACCAGAACCGCCTTCTACCTGGCACGCCATGAAACCCCTGTGCTGGTGGCTGATGGCCCGGCCCGATGGTCCCGACCCGATCGGCCGGCCGGATGGCGGCTGTTCCAGTGTAACGGGGGTTGGCCATCGCGGGGTCCGGTGAGCGCGTCGATGAGGATTTTTTCCCGAGGTTCGGCGCCGGCCGGCGCACGTATCACGCCGGCCGAACGGTGCCGGTGACGGCGGCACTTCGGCCGACCGCAGCGGTGACGCGGCGATCCGGCCGGCCGAACCGCAGCGGTGACGACGGCACCGCCGCCAGCCGGTCACGATGTCGCCGGCGAGTCCCGTCGCGCCGATCGGGCGTGGCCGGATGCCTCCGCCGCCGCGAGCGCCGCCCCCACGATGCCGGCGTTGTTGGCCAGCCGAGCAATGACCTTCGGGGTACGGGTCTCGATCAGTGGGAACCACTTGTCCGGCTTCTTGGACACCCCGCCGCCGATGATGAACAGCTCCGGCCACAGCAGCTTCTCCAGCCGGCGCAGGTACCTCTGCACCTTCCGGGCCCACTGCTCCCAGCTCATGTCACGTCGTTCACGCGCGGAGACCGAGGCGCGACTCTCGGCATCGTGGCCGTCCACCTCCATGTGACCCAGCTCGGCATTCGGAACCAGAACGCCGTCGTGGATCAGCGCGGTCCCGATGCCCGTGCCCAGCGTGACCATGATCACCAGCCCCGGTCGGTCCTCACCGGCTCCGTAGCGCACCTCGGCCAGCCCGGCAGCGTCCGCGTCGTTGAGCCCCGTCACCGGTCCCGGCAGTACCGGGGCGAGGGTGTCCACCAGGGACGTGCCCACCCAGGAGGCGTCCACGTTGGCGGCCGTCAGGACGGTGCCGTGCATCACCACCCCGGGAAAGGTGACACCGATCGGCCCGGCGTGCGGCATCCGCGCGACGACCTTCTCGACGGTGTCCGCCACGGCATCAGGAGTCGACGGGCGGGGGGTGTCCAGCCGGAACCGCTCGGAGATCAGCGAGCCGTCACGCAGGTCGACCAGCGCACCCTTGATGCCGGTGCCGCCGATGTCCACGCCCAGCCCATGGTGGGCCGGGTGCTCCCCGCGGTGGTGACCCTGGGAGCCTTCCGGGCGGACTGGCCGGTGACGACGGTCGGGCACGGTGCACGCTCCTGGGGTCGAGTCGGGCCTGGAGAACTGGCCGGCGACAGCGATGATCTTAAGATCCTCAGCCCGGGCAGTTGCTCCGGTCCGGAAGCGGGGGTATCGGATGCGTGGAGCGCACCGAGACCGTCTGGCCCTCGATCACCGGCGGCGGCGCGGCCGCGTTCTTGATCGCGGTGAGCTCGCCGAGCACCTTCTTGCTGATCGGCTTCACCTGGTAAAGCTTGCCCAGCGACAGGTCGACGCTGTTGTCCTGGCGGTCGTCGCGGACCAGCTGCGCGCAGGGCGCGACCATCAGCACCGCGCGAGCCTCGGCCAGGCCGGCGTACCCGTAGCGGATCTCGCCGTAGCAGCGCAGGTCCCAGGCCGGATAGAGGGGGTCGTTGGCCTGCTGGAGGATGGAGCTGAATCCGGCGCGACGGAGCTCGTCGGTGACGGTTTTCGCCTGGCCGGTGACGTCGCTGGCATTGAGCACCCGCACCGGGACCGTGCTGGGGTCCGCCGGGCGGGTGGCCGCCAGCACGTTCGGGTCGACGAACGTGCCGAGCGTCGTGCTGACGGACGTGCTGGGTCCGGTGGACCCAGCGGATCCGGTGGACCCGGTGGACTCAGTGGCCGACCCGGTCGTCGACACGCTGGCGGTGCTCTGGACGCTCTGCTGGGCGGACGTGGTGCCGGCGGCCGCGGTATCACTGCTATTCGCCGACTCGGAGGTGGGCGCAGGGCCGGGCTCGTTGCAGCCGGTGGCCAGCGGCGGAGCGGGCTTGAGGATCTGTGTCCAGACCACGATGGCGCCCACCAGCAACACCACGATGACCACCAGCATCGGCCAGCGGTGCCTGCGCCGGTAGCGCGAGGGGGCGCGATCGGGAATCACCGTGTCAGGGTATGCGGTAGCCGTGCTGCGATTGATCCACCGGCGCGCCGAGGGCCCGGTGACCCGTTTCACGGCCCGATCAGCTACCCTGCTGGCCGCCCCGTCCGAAATACCCAGGGGCGCGCGGGCACAAATCGCGCCCCCGCTGCGTTAGCAAGCGCGTCGAGGTGTGCCAGTGCCGCGGGGACAGGAAAGAGCGGACGAACACATCCGACGGCACGGATTCTGCGCACCAACCCACGAGATGAAGGAATGACGATGGCAACCGATTACGACGCCCCGCGCCGGAACGAATCGGACGATGTCAGCGAGGACTCCCTGGAGGAGTTGAAGGCGCGCCGCAACGAGGCGCAGTCCTCCGCGGTCGACGTCGACGAGGGAGACACCGCCGAGAGCTTCGAGCTGCCCGGCGCCGACCTGTCGGGCGAGGAACTGACCGTCAGCGTGGTGCCCAAGCAGGCCGACGAGTTCACCTGCTCGGTGTGCTTCCTGGTGCAACACCGCAGCAGGCTCGCCTCCGAGCGGAACGGCCAGCCGGTCTGCGTCGACTGTGCCTGAGCGCGGCCGGCACGCGGCCGGCGTTCGCCGGGACGCGGCGGCGGCCCGTCCGGCCGTGCCCGAGGGCGGGCCGGACGGCACCGCGGCCGGTTCGGCCAGCCGGATCGCCGACCAGGTGCGCCAGTTCCACCTGGCGTACGGGCTTGCGGTCGCCGATCGACCGACCGCCGAGCTGTCGGCGGAGCAGGTCGCCCTCCGGCAGGCCCTGATCGAGGAGGAGGTCGCCGAGCTGCGGCAGGCCGGTGAGGACGGCGACCTGGTCGGCGTCGCCGACGCCCTGGCCGACATCGTCTACGTGGCGTACGGCACGGCCTGCGTGTACGGCATCGGGCTGGACGCCGTGCTGGACGAGGTGCACGCCTCGAACATGACCAAATTGGGCGCGGACGGCCGGCCGGTGCACCGTGCCGACGGCAAGGTGCTCAAGGGTCCGGACTACCGGCCGCCGGACGTGGCGGGCGTCCTGTCTGCGCAATCGTGACCGGTATGGTGCTCGGCGGACTAGGCTCGTGCCAGATCGTGCGGGACAGATCGACGGAACACCCGTTCCGCCACTCGTAACCAGGGACAGGTAG
>JBIQML010000467.1:0-4378 GCA_044463405.1 Nakamurella lactea
AGGGAGGTCCAGCGCGCCGCGGCCTCGGTGTCGGAGTTGCACGGCGCGCTCGCGCAGGCGCAGCAGGCCGCGCGGGACGCGATCGAGGTGCATCAGCGGCTGCGCGACGAGCGACAGTCCCTGGTGGAGCGCCGGATCGCCGGCATGGCGGCCGAACTCGCCGGTCAACTGGCCGAGGACCAGCCCTGCACCGTGTGCGGTGCGACGACCCACCCGGCCCCCGCGGTGGCCGGCGAGGACCACATCGACGCCGCCGTGATCGCCGAGGCCCGCCGGCGCGAGCAGCAGGCCGAGAAGGCCCGGACCGACGCCGACGCCGCCCTCGGATCCGCCCTGACGGCGGTGACGACGGCGACGGCGACCGCCCGCGGCCACGACGAGGCCGCCGCCCAGGCGCTGCTGGACGAGGCGCTCGCCGGCCAGCGCGCGGCGCGCGAGGCGGCAGCGCGGTTGCCCGCGGTGCAGGCGGCGGCCCGGGAATGCGCCGAGCGGATCGCCGACCTGACAAGGAAGCAGACCGCGCTGGTCGGGAGGGTGGAGAGCCTGCGGGCCTCGCTGGCGGCGCTGCAACGGACCATCGCCGAGCGGACGCACCGATTGACCGACGCCGCGGCCGGGTTCGAGTCGGTCACCGCCCGGCGCGACCACCTGCTGGTGGGTGCCGACGGGCTGGACGCGTGGGCGTCCGCCGCCGACGAGCACGATCGGGCACGCGCCGCACTCCGCGTGGCCGTCCAGCGCCGGGACAAGGCGGTGGCCGACGCCGGCTTCCCGGACCTGGCCGCCGCGCTGACCGCCGCGGAACTGGACGTGCCGCAGGCGGAAACGGCCGTGCGCGCCTACGAGGATCGCGTGCACCTGGTGTCCAGTCAGCTCACCGACCCCGGCCTCGCCGTGGACGGGCCGCTGGAGCGGATGGACCTGGCATCGTTGCGCCGTCGCGCGGAGGCCGCCGCCGAGGAGTCCGAGGCGGCCACGTCCGCCGCGCACGAGGCGAGCCGCCGCTGCGAGCGGGTCGCCGCGGCGGCACAGCGGTTGACCGGTGCCTGGACCGCGCGGGAGCCGTTGGCGGAGGATGCGGCACGGGTGTCCGCCCTGGCCGATGCGATCGCCGGGCGGGGCCAGAACGCCCGCGCTCTGTCCCTGCGAAGCTATGTGCTGGCGGCCAGGCTGCGGCAGGTCGCCGAGGTGGCGGGACAACGGCTCTCGGCCATGTCCAGCGGTCGATACAGCTTCGTGCACTCCGACGAGCGCGAGGCCCGCGGGCGCAGCGGCGGACTCGGCCTGGACATCCTGGACGCGTACTCGGGGCTGGTACGCCCGGCGAAGACGCTGTCCGGCGGGGAGTCGTTCCTGGCGTCGCTGGCGCTGGCGCTCGGCCTGGCCGACGTGGTCGCCGCCGAATCGGGCGGCCGGATGCTGGACACCATCGTCATCGACGAGGGTTTCGGATCGCTGGACTCCGACACGCTGGATCTGGTGATGTCCACCCTGGACGATCTGCGGGCCGGCGGCCGCGTGGTCGGCGTGGTGTCCCACGTGGACGAGATGTGGCAGCGCATCCCCAGCAGGCTGCGGGTGCGCAAGGCCGCCGCCGGTTCGACGGTGGAGATCACCGCCCGGTAGCAGTTCGAGACCGGGACAGCGGTGACGTTCCGCCGGGCGCCTTCCGATCCGGATGTCAGGTGTCGTCGGTGTCGGCGCCGCCGCCGAGGTAGGCGTGCTGCACGGCCGCGGAGCCGCGAAGCTCATCCGCGGTGCCCTGACCCTTATCAGTGTCGCGGGTTCGGGGTTGCTGCGGGCTGGTGACCCGCGGTCTCTCTGTCGGGGTGTCGCGGATTTGCGCGCTAGGGTGGGGGTCCGTCGAGTGCGGCCGTGGCGTACCTGCGGACGGTGAGGACGAGTTCTGGGGCGACCGCAGCTGTCCATATCGACGGTACTGAACGCAGACCCGGATGGACTGTGCCTAACTAGGTTGAGCGGGGCGGTAGCGGAGGTCGAACGCCCGAGTGGGTTCGGCACCGTCGCGCAGCAGATGCACCAGTTCACCACCCGGTGCGTCGTAGAGCCGGATGCCGTCGCCGAGCAGCACTGGCGCAATGTGGATGTCGATCTGGTCGACGAGGCCGAGCGCGAGTAGTTGCTTGGCGATGGGTGGAGAGAACACCTGGAGGTTCTTGCCGCGGGCGGCATCTAGGCCGATACGCACCGCCTCCTCGACGGGGCAGCTGAGGAAGGTGACATCCTTGGCCGGCCGCGCGTCCTCGGGGTGATGAGTGAGCACGAAGATCGGACCTTGCCAGGCGCCACCGTACGGCGGCTTGTCGCGGATGGCGCCGTCGTAGCCGTTTCGGCCGGCCAGGATCGCACCGGTGGCCTCGATGTACTCGTGCAGCAGACCTTCGCGCACCGTTGTGCGGTCCATGAAGTGCATCGTGTGACCGGGACCGGCGACGAAGCCGTCAAGGGACATCATGAACGCCACATGCACTTTGCCCCGGCCGATCATCGGAGCAGTGTCGGATGTCATCGTTACTCCAAACATCGTGGTGCTGAAGCCTCGGGATTCAGCGACTGCTCGCCGTTCTCCAGACCCGCGGTTCGCCGCAACCCTCGCGGTCAGATTCGGGGCAGCACGCGGTAGGTCACGTGGACGACTGAGCTGGCCGCTCGCGAGGTCACCTGTTCGAGCCGCATCGGCGGGACGCCGTCGAACAGCCGGGTGCCGGCGCCAAGGGTGATCGAGACGATGTGCAGCCGCAGTTCGTCGATCAGTCCGGCGGCGAGGTACTGGTTGATCGTGTTCGCGCCGCCGTGGACGGAGACGTCCCCGTCCCCGGCTGACTCGCGGGCCCGGCGCAGCGCGGATTCGATTCCGTCGGTGACGAAGTGGTAGGTCGTTCCTCCGTCCATCGGCTCTGGGTCACGGGCGTGGTGGGTGAGCACGTACACGGGGGCATGAAACGGCGGGTCGTCGCCCCACCAGCCGTTCCAGTGTCGGTCCCACTCGCCGCGGACGGGGCCGAACATGTTGCGGCCCATGATGAAGGCCTTCGCCGCGATGGTTTGCTCGACCTCGACGGGATTGTCCTCGCGGGATTCGACCATCCAGGCGTGCAGCTTGTCGCCCCAGCCGTTCCCGCCGTCGTCGCCGAACGGTCGCTGTTCGGTCTGGTTGGGCCCGGCGGAGTACCCGTCGGCCGAGATCGATAGTTCGCAGGTCACCCTGCCGCTACCCGCGCTGCCGGTATTCCCGGTGGTCGTCATGGTGCCCTCTCCTGGTGTCCTGGGCTCTGATTACTGTCAGGTTTGCCGGGCAAGTGCTGGGCGGTTGCCGTGCAGCGGTTACCGCCTCGGCCGCTCCGCCTTGCCGTCCAGTTGGCCCGGTCGTACTAGCGCCGGGCGCCTGGGTCGGTGTGTCGCAGGTCCGCGTCATAGACATGGATGGACCGGTGGTCGTGGCCGCCACGTCGTGGGCCGCGTGGATGCCACCGGGTGGGTGAACATGCGCCTTGACCCTCGCGGACGTCGGTGTGGTCGAGCGGAGAGCGGTCGGAGTCGAACATGATCTCGCGCTCGATGCCCGCGATGACGCCGACGGCGACCGCCCCGACGCCATCGGCTCGGCGAACACCCCACCGCTGAGGCCCGGCGGATCGAAGGGCGGATGCCCGGCGGCCAGCCCGCCGAGCGACTCATGCAGCCGGTGGCCGCGGGTGCCGAGCCCGTCGTTCGGGCCGGCGATAGACCCGTCAAGCGACATCGACATGTACAAGATGGACTTCGCCACGGCGCCCCTTCCCCTCACGGTGCCCTCTTGGGCCACAGTTTCAGTGCACACCCGATCCAGCGCCCTGAACAAGAGATTCGTCATAGTCCGAATCCATGCCCGCCGAACGTCATCGGGTCCCTTACCGGTTCGGGGCACGACGGTGCGGGCCTTGCAGGGCAACAAGGCCGAGACCGCGACCATGCTGCCGGTCCTGGAAGAGTTCATGACCGCGCACCAGTTGAGCAGCATCACCGTGATCGCCGACGCGGGCACGATCTCCGAGGCCAACCAGCAGGCCATCCTGCGGGCCAGACCCATCTACCACCGCAAACGCGACTCGATCGAGGCGCACCTGACCATCGTGCTCGCCGCCATGGCCGTGTCGGACTGGATCGAGCAGACCACCGGCTGGAGCATCAAGAAGTTCGTTCGCACCGCCCGCCGCTACCGCACCGTCACGATCCGCGCCGGTACCAAAACCATCACCGCCGCCCAACACCACCCGAAGACCTCGCAGCTGCCCTCGCCGAGATCAACTCAGCCGAGCGTGCGCACTAGAGGGCTAGGTTCGGCGGAGCCTGAATTTTGAGTCGGGTTGCGGGTTTG
>JBIQML010000468.1:0-4364 GCA_044463405.1 Nakamurella lactea
GGTATCAACTTCCGGTACTTCTTCGCCCGCAAGATGATGTTCGTCAAGTACTCGCAGGGGTTCGTCTGCCTGCCGGGCGGGTTCGGCACGTTGGACGAGCTCACCGAGGCCCTGGTGCTGGTGCAGACCAAGAAGGTCACCAAGTTCCCGGTGGTGCTGTTCGGCTCGTCGTACTGGGGCGGGCTGGTTGACTGGATCCGTAACACGATCCTGGCCGGGGGCAACATCTCGCCGAAGGACATGGACCTGCTGCACGTCACCGACGACATCGACGACATGATCAAGGTGGTGCACGAGTCCTACCAGGCCTGGGAGGACGCGCACTGAGCCCGCCCGGCCTCGGCGTGGATCAACATCGGCGGCATGCGCGAACGTCGCGGAAATGTGACCACCGGGGCTGCTGGGACAACGTTCATGCATGCCGGGAAAGTTGATCCATGCGGGGCCGTGGGAGGATGACGGGCGTGTTGCGCTGGATCACCGCAGGCGAGTCCCACGGCCAGGCCCTGGTGGCCGTGCTGGAGGGGCTGCC
This sequence comes from Nakamurella lactea, assembly GCA_044463405.1. Lineage (GTDB taxonomy): Bacteria > Actinomycetota > Actinomycetes > Mycobacteriales > Nakamurellaceae > Nakamurella > Nakamurella lactea_B. The sequence goes on from JBIQML010000468.1 coordinate 533, forward strand.
CGCCGGCGTCGCCGTCACCACCGACGACATCGCCGCCCAGCTCGCCCGGCGCCGGCTCGGCTATGGCCGCGGCGCCCGGATGAAGTTCGAGCAGGACCAGCTGACGATCCTTGCCGGGGTCAGGCACGGGAGCACCCTGGGCGGGCCGATCGCGGTGCAGATCGGCAACACCGAGTGGCCCAAGTGGCGGACGATCATGGCGGCCGACCCAGTCGACCCGGCCGAACTGGAGGGCCTGGCCCGCAACGCGCCGCTGACCCGACCGCGCCCGGGGCACGCCGACCTGGCCGGCATGCAGAAGTTCGGGTTCGACGACGCCCGGCCGGTGCTGGAGCGGGCCTCCGCCCGGGAGACCGCTGCCCGGGTCGCGCTGGGCACCATCGCCCGGCAGTTCCTGCGCCAGGTGCTGGGCGCCGAGGTGCTCTCGCACGTGGTCTCGCTCGGCGAGGCCGACGCGGTGGACGGGCCGCTGCCGACCCCGGCCGACCGGGAGGCCATCGACGCCTCGCCGGTGCGGGCGCTGCACCCCGACTCGACCGCCGCCATGGTCGCCGAGGTGGACGCCGCGAAGGCCGACGGCGACACCCTGGGCGGGGTCGTCGAGGTGCTGGTCTACGGCCTGCCCCCGGGGCTGGGCTCATTCGTGCACGGCGACCGGCGCATCGACGCCCGGCTGGCCGGCGCGCTGATGAGCATCCAGGCCATCAAGGGCGTGGAGGTCGGTGACGGGTTCACCACCGCGCGCCGCCGCGGGTCGGCAGCGCACGACGAGATCGACGGCCCCGCAGGCGTGATCACCCGCCGCTCCAACCGGGCCGGCGGCACCGAGGGCGGCATGACCAACGGCGAGGTGCTGCGGGTACGCGCCGCCATGAAACCCATCTCCACCGTGCCGCGGGCGTTGGCCACCGTGGACGTGGCCACCGGGGAACCGGCGGTCGCCATCAACCAGCGCAGCGACGTGTGCGCGGTGCCGGCCGCAGGGGTGGTCGCCGAGGCCATGGTGGCGCTGGTGGTCGCCGATGCGGTGATCGAGAAGTTCGGCGGTGACGCGGTCACCGAGACCGCCCGCAACGCCCGTGGATACCTCGACGACCTCGCCGCCAGGGCCGTCACCCCGACCGACCAGCCGACGGAACACGCCGCCGCGCAAGGGACCGCGGGTGATGCAGTCGGCGGCGGGAACGTGGCCGTCGCCGGAACCGCAGCCGGCCGCGGGGCTCGGGCCGGCGGGACCGCCCGCCCGGGGACCCCCGCGAACGACCCGCACCATGCCTGAGGAACCGTCCGGGCCGGGCCCCGCCGCCGTGCTCGTCGGCCCGCCCGGTGCCGGGAAGACCAGTGTGGCAACGGTTCTCGGCGAGCGGACCGGGCTCGCCGTGCGTGACACCGATTCCGACGTGGAGCGCGCCGCGGGGCGCAAGGTGAGCGAAATCTTCACCGAACTGGGCGAGGCCGAGTTCCGCCGGCTGGAGCATCGCGCGGTCGCCGCCGCGCTCGGCGAGCACGCCGGCATCCTGGCGCTGGGCGGCGGCGCCGTGATGGACCCGGACACCCGGACGCTGCTGGCCGGGCACCCGGTGGTGTTCCTGGCGGTGTCCATGCCGGTGGGCGTGCGGCGCACCGGGCTGTCCAGCGCCCGGCCGCTGCTGACCGGCGTCAACCCGCGGGCGACGTTCAAGGCGCTGCTGGATGCCCGGATTCCGCTGTACCGGGAGGTGGCCACCCTGGAGGTCAACACGGACGACATGTCGGTCGAGCAGGTGGCCCAGGTGATCATCGCCGAGTTGGGGCTGTAGGCCGTGGCGACGTCCTCGAGTTCGGCGTCCGGTCCGGCGTCCGGTTCGGCGTCCGGTTCGGCGTCCGGTTCGGCGTCCGGTTCGGCGTCCGGTTCGGCGTCCGGTCCGGCCGCGGCTTGGGTCTCGGTCTCGGTCTCGGTCTCGGGCCCGGCTTCGGTCTCGGTCTCGGTCCCGGTCTCGGGCCCGGCTTCGGTCTCGGCTTGGGTCTCGGTCTCGGCTTGGGTCTCGGTCTCGGCTTCGGTCTCGGGCCCGTCCGCGGATCCCACCCCGGACCTAACGCGATCGAGCACCAGCCTTGCCAACCGAGCACCAGGGATCGCGGGTGCTCGGTGCGAAAGACGGGTGCTCGATCACCGGGAGCGGTGCTCAAAGCCCCGGCCGCGGCAACCCGGGCCGCCCCGAGTCCTCGATCACCGGGGGCGGCACGCCCAGCCCCGGCTGCGGCACCCCGGGCCCCGGCCCTCGCACTTCGAGCACCACCGGCGCCGGTGTGGGCCGCGCCCCGTTCGGGCCGGGTCCGGATCGGGCGTGTCCCAGTGACGGCCCCGATAACCGGCCCGGTGACGGTGCCCGTCGCGACCGCCGCCCCGTACGACGTGCTGATCGGCCGCGGACTCACCGGACATCTCGTCACCGCCGCGCGCGGCGCGACCACCGCCGCCCTGCTCCACCCGGCGACCCTCCGGGACCGCGCCGCCACGCTCGCCGACGCGCTCTGCGACGCCGGAACGGCCGTCCACCGCATCGAGGTGCCCGATGCCGAGGACGCGAAAACCCTTGCCGTGCTGGAAGAATGCTGGCGACGATTCGGCGAGATCGGTCTGGGCCGCGCCGACGTGGTGATCGGTGTGGGCGGCGGCTCCGTCACCGACCTGGCGGGCTTCGCCGCCGCGACCTGGATGCGCGGGGTACCGGTGATCCAGGCCCCGACCACGCTGCTCGGCATGGTGGACGCCGCGGTCGGCGGCAAGACCGGTATCAACACCGAGGCCGGCAAGAACATGGTCGGCGCGTTCCACGAACCGTCCGCGGTGATCGCAGACCTCGCCGCGCTGGACAGCCTGCCCGGTCCGGAACTGGTGGCCGGCATGGCCGAGGTCGTCAAGACCGGTTTCATCGCCGACCCGGAGATCCTGGACATCGTGCAGGCGGATCCGGCGGCCGCCACCGACCCCGCCTCGCCGCAACTGGCCGAGCTGGTGCGGCGCAGCGTGGCCGTCAAGGCCCGAGTGGTCGCCGCCGACCTGCGGGAATCCGACCTGCGGGAGATCCTCAACTACGGCCACACCCTGGCGCACGCGGTGGAAAGGCGCGAGCACTTCCGCTGGCGGCATGGCGCGGCGGTGTCCGTCGGGCTGGTCTTCGTCGCCGAACTGGCCCGCGCCGCCGGCCGGCTGGACGACGCCACCGCCGACCGTCACGCGGCCGTGCTCGGGCTGCTCGGCCTGCCCACGCGCTACGAACCGGGCGCCCTGGACGAGCTGGTGGCCAGCATGGGCTCGGACAAGAAGGTCCGCCGTGGCAAGCTGCGGTTCGTGGTGCTCGACGCGCTGGCCCGTCCGGGCCGGCTGGAGGACCCGGATCCGGACCTACTGGCGACCGCGTACGCGGCGATGCAACAGAGGGGACAGCAGTCGTGACGATCGAGCCGCGAGGAACCGGCGACACCGCACCGCATTCGCGCTCGGGACCACCCGCGGAGTCGACGGAGTCGGCAGCGGCCACCGAGGCGGTGATGCAGGACGCGCTGTCGTCCGCCGCCCGCGACCTCGTCCGGGCCGTCGGCGGCTCCCGCCGTCCGGTGTGGGTGCTCAACGGGCCCAATTTGGGCCGGCTGGGCACCCGCGAGCCGGGGGTGTACGGCGCGACGACCTACGCGCACCTGGCCGACCGGCTGATCGCCGTCGGCGACGAGCTGGGCCTGGACGTCGACGTCCGCCAGACCGACGACGAGGCAACGATGATCGGCTGGCTGCACGCCGCCGCCGACGGGTCCGTACCGGTGGTGCTCAACCCGGACGCATGGTCGCACT
>JBIQML010000469.1:0-4364 GCA_044463405.1 Nakamurella lactea
CTGGTGATCGGAGTGGGTGTGTCGTCCCCGCGCAGGCGGGGGTCATCCTCAGCTGGCGGGTGGCCTGTCGCTGTCGGGCGGGTCGTCCCCGCGCAGGCGGGGGTCATCCCTCGCCCTCGAACTGGACGCGGCCCGCAAGGGCGTCGTCCCCGCGCAGGCGGGGGTCATCCCCAGTTCGCCGCCGATTTTGTCAAAGTATTTGAGTCGTCCCCGCGCAGGCGGGGGTCATCCGTGATGGCGAACTATGGTGCGCTGCTGACGATGGTCGTCCCCGCGCAGGCGGGGGTCATCCGCGCAGCAGGTCCGGGGCGCCCGCGAGGGGTGCCGTCGTCCCCGCGCAGGCGGGGGTCATCCTTCCGGCGAGCGCCTTCTCGACCGATCCGCCGGGTCGTCCCCGCGCAGGCGGGGGTCATCCGGATCGGACGTCCATCTGTAGCGTCCAGGCGTCGTCGTCCCCGCGCAGGCGGGGGTCATCCTTGAGGAGCGGCACGTCTGGCAGCCACTCCCGGGTCGTCCCCGCGCAGGCGGGGGTCATCCCTTCTGCTCCCAGCCAACGACCTCAGGCGGCACGTCGTCCCCGCGCAGGCGGGGGTCATCCCTGGTCCCGCGCCTCTTTCGACCAGGTGGCGTCGTCGTCCCCGCGCAGGCGGGGGTCATCCGATCCGGTACTGCCCGGAGCCGATGTCGACGGAGTCGTCCCCGCGCAGGCGGGGGTCATCCGCTGCACACCCGTAGCCGCCAGCCGCAGGTGCGGTCGTCCCCGCGCAGGCGGGGGTCATCCGCGCTCCGGGGTGCTGGTGTCCTGCCCGCCGTTGTCGTCCCCGCGCAGGCGGGGGTCATCCTGGTCCGCCTGGTACGCCGGCGACCAGGCGGCGGTCGTCCCCGCGCAGGCGGGGGTCATCCACTGGAGCCGTTTCTGTTCGACCGGGTACTGCCGTCGTCCCCGCGCAGGCGGGGGTCATCCTGTGGTAGGCGACGGCGGTGGCTTCCTTCGCCGGTCGTCCCCCAGCAGGCGGGGGTCATCCCGCCAACGAGTTCGTTAACGGGGCCGAGAACGTGTCGTACTGCACCCGCAGGGGCTCGTTCGCGCCCTTTGAGGCGACGATTTCGGCGGCCACGGCGTCGTCGGTGGCCTGCCGTCAGTGTGGCTATTCGCCGGGGTCGAAGAACGAGCCCACCTGCGGCAGACTCGATGCCATGCCGGAGTTACCGGAAGTAGCGGCGCTCGCCGCGTTTCTTACCGACCACGCGGCCGGTCGCATCGTCACCGCGGTGCAGGTCGCCGCGCTGAACGTCATGACCACGGTCGACCCGCCCGCCACCGCGCTGGTGGGGCGCACCATCGCCGGGGCGGTCCGGCACGGCAAGTTCATGGACATCTCCACCAGCGGGATCGCCAGCGGGTCGCAACCCGCCGACCTGCACCTGGTGATTCACTTCGCCCGGGCGGGCTGGCTGCGGTGGTCGGACGCGCTGCCGGCCACGCCGCTGAAGCTCGGTGGTCCGATAGCGCTGCGCGTCGCGTTGGCGGACGGCGGCGGCTTCGACGTCACCGAGGCGGGTACGAAGAAATCCGTGACGGCGGCGGTCGTCGCGGATGCGCTCAGCGTGCCTGGCATCGCTCGGTTGGGCCCCGATGCGCTTGGCCCCGATGGCGCCGGGCTCGATGCCGCGGACCTTTCGCGCATCCTGGCCGGCACGACCGGGCGACTGAAGACGGTGCTCACCGACCAGACGGTGATCGCCGGCATCGGCAACGCCTATTCCGACGAGATCCTGCACACGGCGCGGCTGTCCCCGTTCGCGGTCGCTCCGGCCCTGGACGCGGAGTCGACCGGGCGGCTCGCCGATGCCATCCACGAGGTGCTGTCCGACGCGTTGCGCCGCAGCATCGGCGCCGAGGCGGCGCGCCTGAAAGGTGAGAAGCGCAGCGGGCTACGCGTGCACGCCCGCACCGGTCTGCCGTGCCCGGTGTGCGGCGACACGGTCGCCGAGGTCGCGTACGTAGACCGGTCGTTCCAGTACTGCCCCACCTGCCAGACCGGCGGGCACCGGCTGGCCGATCGGCGACTGTCCCGGTTGCTGCGGTGACGCGCAGCGCCGGCGAGCCATCACAACCGTACCCGTACGAAGTTGAGTGGAATAGACTCAACTCTGATGCGTTACGACCGTAGACGTTGTCCGTGATCCCGACCAGAGGAAGCACTGAGGGGCCGCCGCATGAATACCGACATCCTGACCACGAAGAGTCGCGAGGTGCTGGCCGCCGCGATCCAAGGCGCCACCAAGGCCGGCAACGCGACGGTCGAGCCGGTGCACCTGCTGATCGCGCTGCTCGGCGCGGAGGGCTCCACGGCGCCGGGCCTGCTGCGCGCCGTGGGTGCCGATCCGTCCGCGATCGGCACCCAGGCGGCCGGACTCCTGCAGAGCCTGCCCAGCGCGGCCGGCTCCACCGTCGCGCAGCCGCAGTTGTCGCGCGCCGTCGCCAACATCATCACCAATGCGCAGGAGATCATGTCGGCCGGCGGTGACGAGTTCCTGTCCACCGAGCACCTGCTGGCGGCCCTCGCGAAGTCGGGCACCGACGCCGGAAGACTGCTCACCGACAGCGGCGCCACGGCGGACGCCCTGGTGGCGGCGTTTCCGCAGGTGCGCGGTGGCGACCGGAAGGTCACCACGCAGGACCCGGAGGACACGTACCAGGCGCTCGCCAAGTACGGCAACGACCTCACGGAGGCGGCCCGCGAGGGCAAGATCGACCCGGTGATCGGACGTGACACCGAGATCCGGCGCGTCGTGCAGGTCCTGTCCCGACGCACCAAGAACAACCCGGTGCTCATCGGCGAACCAGGCGTCGGCAAGACCGCCGTGGTCGAGGGCCTGGCCCAACGCATCGTCGCGGGCGATGTGCCCGAGTCTCTGCGCGGAAAGCGTTTGGTGGCGCTGGATCTCGGGGCGATGATCGCCGGAGCGAAGTACCGGGGCGAGTTCGAGGAGCGGCTCAAGGCCGTGCTCGAGGAGATCAAGGGCGCCGGCGGCGAGATCATCACGTTCATCGACGAACTGCACACCGTGGTCGGCGCCGGAGCGACCGGCGAGGGCGCGATGGACGCCGGCAACATGCTCAAGCCCATGCTGGCCCGCGGCGAACTCCGCATGGTGGGCGCCACCACGCTCGACGAGTTCCGCGAGCATATCGAGAAAGACCCCGCGCTGGAGCGGCGCTTCCAGCAGGTGTTCGTCGGTGAGCCCAGCGTGGAGGACACCATCGCGATCCTGCGCGGCATCAAGGAGCGCTACGAGGCGCACCATGGCGTGCGCATCGCCGATTCCGCGCTGGTCGCCGCCGCGACGCTGTCCGATCGGTACATCACCAGCCGGTTCCTGCCGGACAAGGCGATCGACCTGATCGACGAGGCCGCCTCGCGGCTGCGTATGGAGATCGATTCACGGCCCGTCGAGATCGACGAGCTCCTGCGCAGTGTCGACCGGATGAAGATGGAAGAGTTGGCGCTGGCGAAGGAATCGGACGAGGCCAGCGTCGAGCGGCTGGCGAAGCTGCGCCGCGATCTCGCCGACAAGTCGGAGCAGCTGGCCGCTCTCACCGCGCGCTGGGAGCGGGAGAAGTCCAGCCTGAACCGGGTCGGCGAGCTGAAGAAGCAACTCGACGAGTTGCGGTCCCAGGCCGACCGGGCCCAGCGCGACCAGGACCTGGGCCGGGCATCGGAGCTGCTGTACGGCGAGATCCCCGCGCTGGAAAAGGAACTCGCCGACGCCACCGCCGCCGAACGGCGTGACGACGCGACCCAGGAGGCCATGGTCTCCGAGGAAGTCACGCCGGACGACATCGCCGTGGTGATCTCGTCCTGGACCGGCATTCCGGCCGGCCGCCTGCTCGAGGGCGAGACGCAGAAGCTGCTGCGCATGGAGGACGAACTGGAAAAGCGCGTCGTCGGCCAGCACCAGGCGGTCACCGTGGTGGCCGACGCGGTGCGGCGTGCCCGCGCCGGCATCTCCGACCCGGACCGGCCGACGGGGTCGTTCCTGTTCGTCGGACCCACCGGCGTCGGCAAGACCGAGCTCGCCAAGGCGCTCGCCGACTTCCTGTTCGACGACGTGCACGCCATGGTGCGCGTCGACATGAGCGAATATTCCGAGAAGCATTCCGTAGCAAGGCTTGTCGGGGCGCCCCCGGGATATGTGGGGCATGAGGAGGGTGGCCAGCTCACCGAGGCCGTGCGGCGGCGCCCGTACACCGTCATCCTGCTGGACGAGGTGGAGAAGGCGCATCCGGATGTGTTCGACATCCTGCTGCAGGTGCTGGACGACGGTCGGCTCACCGACGGCCAGGGCCGCACCGTGGA
>JBIQML010000470.1:0-4333 GCA_044463405.1 Nakamurella lactea
ACCATCACGCGATGCGCGACGGTGCCGACCGCGAGCCTGCCCAGCGCCAGGGGTCCGGGCGACAGATACGGGGCGGCGTACCGGATGCCGACGAACGCCGAGGCCCACAGCAACACGGTGACACCGGCCGCCAGCAGCGGCGCTCCGCGCCGACCCGATGCCGCGAACCGGACCGGCGGCATCACAGAAGCAGTACTCACCGCGTCACGGTAGACCGCACCACCGACAGTCCCCGACCGGGCCGGGGGCCGACCCGGACCCAGCATGCCGGTCACCGACCCGTACCCAGCAGGCCGGCGAACGACCCGCACCCAGCATGCCGGCCACCGACCCGCACCCAACAAGGCCGCACCAGAGCACGGCCGCCACCGGCATCCGGCCGGCAGACCTGCGCATCGCGGCCACCCACGGAACAATGCAGGGCGTGAACGACACGCCCACGCACCGAGTCCCTGCGAGCGAGCGCACGGCAGCGCCGTCACCTGATGCCGCGTCGTCGGTACCGACCTCACCCACCGGCACCGGAGCGGCGAACCACCAGCAGGGTCGGTCCGCCGCGAACCCCGTCACCGCCGATGCCACCACGGCCGGGTCCACCGGCCACGGCTCGGTGTACGGGTCGGATTCCCGATGGGACCCCTCCGGCGAGTTCCCCGCCATCGCCGACTACGCGTTCCTGTCCGACTGCGAGTCCAACTGCCTGATCGCCCCATCCGGCGCCGTCGAGTGGATGTGCGTCCCCCGGCCGGACTCACCCAGCATCTTCACCGCGCTGCTGGACCGCAGCACCGGCTCGTTCCGGGTCGGCCCGTTCGGCTCCCAGGTTCCCGCCGCCCGCCGCTACCTGCCCGGCACGCTGGTGCTGGAGACCACCTGGCAGACCCCGACCGGCTGGCTGATCGTGCGGGACGCGCTGATCATCGGCCCCTGGCACAACGTGCAGGAGCGCTCGCAGACCCACCGACGCGCCCCCACCGACATGGACGCCTCCCACCTGCTGGTGCGCACCGCGGAATGCGTGTACGGGACGGTCGACCTGTCGATCAGCTGCCGGCCGGAGTACGACTACGGCCGCACCCCGACCGATTGGTCCTATCCGGACGCCGGCTACACCACGCTGGTCGGGACCGGTCACGGCCAGCCGACCCTGACCCTGACCAGTTCCGTGCGGCTGGGCCTGGAGGGGCGCATCGTCACCGGCCGGACCCGGATGCGGGAGGGCGAGAAGCACTTCGTGTGCTTGGCCTTCTCGGTGCTGCCCGGGCCCACCGACATCGACGAGGCCAACCGGCTGGTCGACGAGACCAGCGAGTTCTGGCGGCAGTGGCTGTCCCAGGGCTCGTTCCCGGACCACCCGTGGCGCGCCTACCTGCAGTCGTCCGCGCTCGCCCTCAAGGGCCTGTCGTACGCGCCCACCGGCGCGGTGATGGCGGCCGCCACCACGTCGCTGCCGGAGACCCCGCACGGGGAACGGAACTGGGACTACCGCTACTCCTGGATCCGGGACTCCACGTTCGCGCTGTGGGGGCTGTACACGCTGGGCTTCGACCGGGAGGCCGACGACTTCTTCTACTTCATCCACGATGTCGCCGCCGACGACCCCGATCACCTGCAGATCATGTACGGGGTGGACGGCGAGCGGGACCTCACAGAGCGGACCCTGGACCAACTGTCCGGCTACGGCAATGCCCGTCCGGTGCGCATCGGCAACGGGGCGTTCGACCAGCGCCAGCACGACGTGTGGGGGGCCCTGCTGGACTCGGTGTACCTGCACACCCGCTCCCGGGAGCAGATGCCCGAGGAGCTCTGGCCGATCGTGGTGGCCCAGGTGGAGCAGGCCGCCGAGAACTGGTCGGGCACCGACCGGGGGATCTGGGAGGTGCGCGGGGAACCCAAGCACTTCACCATGAGCAAGATCATGTGCTGGGTGGCGCTGGACCGCGGGGCCCGGCTGGCCGCCCAGCACGACTCCCCCGACCAGGCCGAGCGCTGGCAGAAGATCGCCGAGGAGATCCGGGCCGACGTGCTGGCCAACGGCGTCGACGACCGTGGCGTGCTGGTGCAGCACTACGGCTCCACCGAGTTGGACGCCTCACTGCTGCTGGCCCCGCTGGTGCGGTTCCTGCCCTCGGACGATCCGCGGATCCGCAACACCGTGCTGGCCATCGCCGACGAGCTGACGCAGCACGGGCTGGTGCTGCGCTACCGCACCGAGTCCACCGACGACGGATTGTCCGGCGTGGAGGGCAGTTTCACCATCTGCTCGTTCTGGCTGGTGTCGGCGCTGATCGAGATCGGCGAGGTCGGTCGGGCGCGCGCGCTGTGCGAGAGGTTGCTCTCGCACGCCTCGCCGTTGGGCCTGTACGCCGAGGAACTGGACCCGGTCAGCGGGCGGCACCTGGGCAACTTCCCGCAGGCGTTCACCCACCTGGCCCTGATCAACGCGGTAACGCACGTGATCCGGGCGGAGACCGACGGCGGCGACTTCGCCTTCACCCCGGCCAACAGGGCGGGGTAGCGCCGGCCCGCACGGGGCCGACAAGGACGGGCGGTGACGGAGTCTCGGGAGGATCACCGGACGTGGCGAGCGGGACGCCCGACCGGTGTGGTGACCAGTCGTGCGTCCCGCCGAGTGCCGCCGGGTGGAATCGAACCACCCGCATCGCCCAAGCTCAACTGCCGCGCCACGAGTGGCGCCGTCTGCTGGTGAAACACCGTCGCATCCAGGGTCGGCATCAGCATTCAACACGCCTTCTGCCCGGATTCATACCCTTATGCGGCCAAGATCACACTCGGGCGACCTACAGGCTGAGCACCCAGGTGCTGATCGCACCCCAGTGGTCGGTCAACAACGCAGTCGAGATCTCGTTGTCATTGCGCCAGTTCTCGCCCTCTTTGATCACCCAGTTGGCACCGTCGTTCGCCGCCGACTTCCGCAACTCGGTGATGAATCCCTGCGCCGTCTTGTCCGCCACAGTGGTCGTGGCACTGACGACGACGGGCGAACCGGCCGCATGGAAGCGGGCGAACTCGGCAGGAACGGCGAAGCCCATGCCCGCCACCTCGTGTCAGGGCGTGCCAGTGCGTGCCAGCGACACGTCAGGACCCTGTCAGCGACCCCCGTCATGGTGGACACGGACATCAGGATATCGCTGCCGCGCGAACGCGGCACCCCGGACCCATCGAGGAGCCTCATATGAGTGCCAGAACATTCGCCATCCACGCCGAGGGCCTGCGCAAGCGCTTCGGCACCACCCAGGCCCTGGACGGGGTCGACCTGGCCGCCAGGACAGGCACCGTACTGGGCGTGCTGGGCCCGAACGGCGCCGGCAAGACCACCGCGGTGCGCATCCTGGCCACCCTGCTCACACCCGACTCGGGGCACGCCACCGTCGGCGGCTACGACGTGCTGCGCCAGCCCCACCAGGTCCGCAAGACCGTCGGGCTCACCGGCCAGTACGCCTCGGTGGACGAGGACCTGACCGGCACCCAGAACCTGGTGATGATCGGCCGGCTGCTGAACCTGCCCGCCCGGGACGCCAAGACCCGCGCCGCGGAGTTGCTGGAGTGGTTCGACCTGACCGAGGCGGCCGGCAAGGTCGCCAAGAACTACTCCGGAGGCATGCGCCGGCGCCTCGACCTGGCCGCCAGCCTGGTCGGCAGGCCAGCGGTGATCTTCCTGGACGAGCCCACCACCGGCCTGGATCCCGCCAAGCGGGAGGAGATGTGGGACGTGGTGCGCACCCTGGTCGCCGACGGATCCACCGTGCTGCTGACCACCCAGTACCTGGACGAGGCCGACGCGCTGGCCGACGAGATCAGCGTCATCGACCACGGCAGGGTGATCGCGCACGACACCCCGGACGGGCTCAAGCGGGTGGTCGGTGGCCAGCGGATCGAGGTCCGCCCGGCCGACGTCGCCCGGCTGGACGACGTCCGCTCGATCCTGGGCCAGATCACCGGCGCCGCACCGGAGGTCGTCGGGCGCGAGCGGCTGTCCGTCGCCGTCCCGAACGAGCAGTTCTTCGCCCCGGTGGTGGCCCGGTTGGCCGCCGACGGCATCGCCGTCCACGAACTGTCCCTGCACCTGCCGAGCCTGGACGAGGTCTTCCTGACCCTGACCGGCAAGGCGACCGATGAGACCCTCGAGGAGAACGCAGCATGAGCGCCGCCATTCAGACCCGACCCCACCCCGCCGGGCCCCCGTCACCGGGCCCCGTGTCGACCACGGCGACCCCACCATCATCGTCGCCGGCCGCCTACTTCTCGCACGTGCTGGCGCTGGCCAAGCGCAGCCTGATCAAGACCTGGCGGACGCCCGAGGCACTGATGG
>JBIQML010000471.1:0-4331 GCA_044463405.1 Nakamurella lactea
CACGATCGCGAACTGCTGTCCCGGGCGGCCGACCGGATCGTCACCCTGGAGCCGGGCGCCGCCGGCGCGACCAACTGGGTGCACGGCGGCTCGCTGGCCGGCTACGCCCAGGCTCGCGAGGAGCGCAATTCCCGGCTGGAGGAGTTGCGCCGACGCTGGGACGAGCAGCACCACCGGCTGCGTGAGCTGATGCTGATGTACCGGAACAAGGCCGCCTACAACTCGGACATGGCCTCGCGGTACCACGCGGCGCAGACCCGGCTGGCCCGCTTCGAGGACGCCGGCCCGCCCCAGGCGGTGCCGCGGGTCCAGAAGGTGACGATGCGGCTGCCCGGCGGGCGGACCGCCAAGCGGGCGGTGACGATGACCCGGCTGGAGCTGACCGGCCTGCTCGAGCCGTTCGACCTGGAGATCTTCTATGGCGACCGGGTCGCCGTGCTGGGCTCCAACGGCTCGGGCAAGTCGCACCTGCTGCGCCTTCTGGCCCGCGGCGGATCGGACCCGGACGCCGAGCACCTACCGGTCGGGGACGACCTGCCGGACCCGGTGGCGCACAACGGAACCGCGGCGCTCGGCTCCCGGGTCCGGCCCGGTTACTTCCGGCAGACGCACGCCCATCCGGAACTGGCCGGGCGCACGCTGCTGGAGATCCTGCACCGGGGCGACGACCACCGGGCGGGCATGGGCCGGGAGCAGGCATCGCGCGTGCTGGACCGGTACGGGCTGGCCCGGTCCGCCGAGCAGACCTTCGACACGCTGTCCGGCGGGCAGCAGGCCCGGCTGCAGATCCTGCTGCTGGAGCTGTCCGGGGCGACGCTGCTGCTGCTGGACGAGCCGACCGACAACCTGGACCTGGAGTCGGCCGAGGCGCTGGAGCAGGCGCTGGACCAGTTCGAGGGCACGGTGCTGGCGGTGACGCACGACCGGGCGTTCGCGGCGACGTTCGACAGGTTCCTGCTGCTGGGCGAGGACGCCAGGGTGCGCGAGACCGACGCGCCGGTCTGGGAGGTGGCCCGGGTCCAGCGATCGCGGTGAGCCGTCCCCTTGGATGCCGTGAGATCGGCGTCCGGGCGATAGCCCAGGTCACCCTGTGGAGTGACGACGCCACCGAATGGCGCGCTAGGTGCGGATAGATCGTTTGGCCAACTAACCGATTGCCGGATTGTCGCCGGCGATCGGGCGGGACGATACTTCGCAGGCCGCGGCCAGCCACCTCCTCCCGGCCGACCGTGTCGTTCCTCGAAAGGACGCCAGACGATGTCGCTGGGATCGACGCTTTCGCATGCCTCTCGCCGTACCACCCTGAGCCTGGCCGCGGTTGGCGCCATGGCCGCCTCGTTCGCGATCGCGGCCGCCGCGCCCGCCGCGGCAGCACCCGCGAACCAGAACGGCAGGGCCAGCCACGTCATCGTCGTGCTGCGCGACCAGCACACCGACCTGGCGATCGACAAGGGTCGGGCGAACTCGCCACGCAGCAGGGCCTACCGCGATGATCAGGCCCCGCTGATCGGGCGCGCCCGGGACCTCGGTGCGCGGAACCTGCACGGCTTCTCCACCGTGAACGCGGTCGCCGCCACCGTCACGCCCGGCGAGCAGGCATCGCTGGCCGCGGACCCCTCGGTCGCCGCGGTGTTCCCGGACCTGCCGGTGGGGGCCGCGCCGCTGGTCGACGCGGGCACCCCCGCGTCGAACGCCGGCACCCCGTCACCGGCGCAGGTCCAGTCCGGGGCGGTGTGTCCCACCGACCCGGCTGACCCGTTGCTGGAGCCGGAGGCGCTGCAGATCACCAACACCGCGTTCTCCGACCCCTCGACCCCGCAGGCGCAGAATCTGGTCGACGGCAGCGGTGTGACGGTCGCCTTCATCGCCGACGGGTTGGACATCAACAACCCGGACTTCATCCGCGCGAACGGCAGTCACGTCTTCACCGACTATCAGGACTTCTCCGGGGACGGCACGTCCGCGCCCACCGGCGCCGCCGAGGCGTTCGGTGACGCGAGCTCGATCGCCGCGCAGGGACGCCAGACCTACGACCTGGACGACTATGTCAACCCGCTGCACCCGCTGCCGCCGGGTTGCACGATCCGCATTCGCGGCATGGCGCCGGGTGCGAACCTGATGGGGCTCAAGGTCTTCGGCAACTCCAATAGTGCCCCGACGTCCCGGTTCATCGAGGCCATCGACTACGCCGTTGCGCACGGCGCGGACGTGCTCAACGAGTCGTTCGGCGGCAACCCCTACCCGGACACCGGGAACGATCCGATCTCGTTGGCCGACGCCTCGGCGATCGCCGCGGGTGTCACCGTGGTGGCCAGCACCGGCGACGCGGGCGTCAACGGCACGGTCGGTTCGCCGGCCAGCGCGGACATCGGCATCATCGGCGTCGGGGCCACCACCCAGTTCCGCTCCTACCTGCAGCAGGACTACGCGGGCGCCGACCTGTCCGACGGCACCTGGGTGAACAACAACATCTCCGGGTTGAGCTCCGGCGGCATCACCCAGGCCAACCGCACCCCCGACCTGGTGGCGCCCGGCGACCTGGGCTGGGCGCTGTGCACGCCGGACGTCAAGCTGTACACCGAGTGCACCGACGACAACGGCCGCCCGTCGCCGATCCAGGACTTCGGCGGCACCAGCCAGTCCTCGCCGCTCACCGCCGGCGCCGCAGCGCTGGTGATCCAGGCGTACGAGCAGACCCACCACGGCGTTCGCCCGACGCCGGCCGTCGTCAAGCAGATCCTCACCGGCACGGCCACCGACCTCGGGCATCCGGCCTACGAGCAGGGCGCCGGAGAGCTGAACTCGCTGAAGGCGGTGCGGGCCGCGGAGAGCTGGCGGGACCGCAACGGCCGCCCGGACGCGACCGGATCGGCCCTGGCGGTCGACACGACGCAACTGAGCGTCGCCGGTCACCCCTCCACCCGGTTCGCGCGGACGCTGGCCGTCACCAACGTCGGCGGCACCACCCAGCACGTCACGGCGAGCACCAGGACACTGGGCCGCACGGTGCGCACCCTGACCGGCAGCACCCTGCTGGACACCGCCACCGCCCCGGTCTTCGTCGACTCGTTCGCCATACCCCGCAGCTACGTGAAGGTGACCTTCCCGGTGGACGGCAACGTGGACCGGATCACCATGCTGGAGGCGGGGGTCACCGACTCCGGCGCGGCGGTGGCGAGCCGGATCATCCTGATCGACCCGAACGGCGTCTACACCGCCTACTCGATCCCGCAGGGCGCCGCCAACTACGCGATGACCGACGCCCGTTACCCCACCGCCGGAACCTGGACGGCGTACATCGCCGTTCCTCAGACCAGCGGCTTCCACGGGACGATCAACTGGCAGGTGGACGAGCAGGACTTCACCGCCGACGGCAGCGTCTATCCGTCCTCGTTCACCCTGCGGCCAGGGGCCACCAGGCGGGTCACGGTGATCGGGCGCCTGCCGTCCTCGCCGGGTGACGTGTCGGCGTCGGTGCAGCTGAACGCTTCGGCGAGCGGCGTGACGTCGGTGCCGATGTCGCTGCGGGCGGTCGTGCCGCCGCGCAACACCTCGTTCACCGGAACCCTGCTGGGCGGCAACGGACGCGGCGTGTTCGCCGAGGCGAACATCTACTACCTGGACGTGCCACGTCGCCAGCGCAACCTCGGTGTCGGCGTCCGGCTGCAGGACTCCGGCCAGGCGGTGCTGGCGACGCTGACGGCGCCGAACGGGCAGACGTACTCGTGGAACAGCAACGCCTCAGCGGGTTCCGACGGGACCGGAATCCAGGACTATGTCAACGACCCCATGCCGGGACGCTGGGTGCTCACCCTGGAGACGGTCACGCCGTCCAGCGGGATGTTCACGCACTCGTCGTATCGGGTGTCGGTGGCGTACAACTCGGTGCGGGTGCGGGCTGGGTTGCCGACCAGCATCCGAACCCGGTTGGCGCAGGGCAGGGCGGTGACGGCACCGGTGACGATCACCAACACCGGGGCCGCGACGCTGACCTACTTCGCCGATGCCCGGCTGGACCGGGTCGGGACGTTGCAACTGGCAAACGTCGGCAGTGCCGACACCTTCCCGCTGCCGGCGATTGCGACCCCGGAGTGGTTGTTGCCCACCCACACGTCGTCCATGACCGTGACCGCGGACATGCGGCCCGCCGGCCGTTTCGCCGGGCGCGATCCTGAGCCCCGGCCGGGGCTCAGGGGCGGGCACATGCCCGGCGCCGTCAACATCCCGTTCGACCAGCTCGTGAACCCGGACGGCACGGCGCTCGACGAGGCCACCCTGCGCGAGCGGCTCGCGGCCGCCGGGGTGGACCCCTCGCGCCCCGTCGTCGCCAC
>JBIQML010000472.1:0-4330 GCA_044463405.1 Nakamurella lactea
GAGTACCAGCGAGACCGGCGAGCCGTGCGGCGCCGTGCTGCCCGCCGGCGGGTCGGTGCCCACCACCGATCCCGGCCGGGCGTGCGGATCGAACGCCGTCGAGGCCGGCCCGATGGTGAAACCGGCCACCAGCAACTTGTTTCGCGCGTCCTCCGGCTCCTTGCCGGCGACCGTGGGAACCTCCTCCGGCACCGGGCCGCGGGAGCGGACCAGCAGCACCCGCGTGCCGATCCTGGCGTCCTCGCCGGCCTTCGGGTCGGTGCGCACCACGGTGCCGGCGGAGACGGTGTTGGAGTACACGTCGCGCTTCGCGTCGGTGACGGGGGTCAGGTCCGCCGCGCGCACCAGGGTGCGGGCCGCGGACACCGACGTGCCGGCGGCGATGGGCGGGACCACCGGCCGGCCGTTGGAGACCACCAGCGTGACGGTGGCGCCGTGCAGTTGCCGGGTTCCGGCGTGCGGGTCCACGGCTGCGATCTCGCCGCTGGGGGTCGCGTTGTCGTGCGCGGTGCTCAGCGCCGGTACCAGGCCGGCGTTGCGGACCGCGTCCACGGCGTCCTGCTGGCTGGTGCCCACCACCGTCGGGGTGCTGGTCCACCGACCCCCCAGCCACCAGCCGCCGAAGGCGGCGGCGCCGCCGATCAGCAGCACGATGATCACCACGATGAGCGTCCGGCGCCAGCGGTGCCGGCGTCGCAGCCGGCCGGTCCGCTGCTCCCCGCGGGCAGCGGGAACCGGTCCACGCCGCCTGCTGGCGGCCTGGCGGGGAACCCGCCGTGCTCCGCGGCGACCGCGGGCCTCGGCGGTGGTCAGCGGGCCGGGCCGGCCCGCGGGAGTCGTCCCGCGCCCGGCCACCTGGGTGTGCTGATGCGGCGCGTCGTGGCGTGCCGTGGTCACCGGCGGACTCGATACCTCGGTGCCGTGGGCGCCGGTGGAGTCGTCACCGCCGTCGGCCGTCGCCGTGTCGGATGCGGGTGGCGGCGCGGCCCTCGGGTGCGGCTGGCGGGGCGGGCGCGGCACCGGCACCGGCGCGAGTGGCAGGCCGACCTGCTGGCGGGCGGCCCGCAGCCGGCGCAGGAAGTCAGCGGCGTTCGCCGGCCGTTCCAGCGGATCGCGGCTGGTCGCCGCGTCCACCGCGGCGGCGATGCCCACCGGCACGCCGGGCGCCTCGTCCGCCACCGGCGGCACGTCCGAGTGCACGTGCTGATAGGCCACCGACAGCGCGTTGTCCCCGCCGAACGGCGGGTGCCCGGTGAGCATCTCGTAGGCGACGATGCCGGCGGAGTACACGTCCGACCGCTCGTCCGCGGCGCCCGTGGCGACCTGCTCCGGGGACAGGTAGGCCACCGTGCCCAGGATGACGTTGCCGGTGGCCATGGTGGTCGACGTCACCGCCCGGACCAGCCCGAAATCGGCGACCTTCACCTCCCCGCGGGGTGAGATCAGCACGTTCTCCGGCTTGACGTCCCGATGCACCAGGCCGGCGGCGTGCGCGGCGGCCAGCGCGCCCAGCACGGGTTCCAGCACGGACAGCGCCACCGGCACCGACAGCTCGCCCCGGCGATGCAGCAGGTCCCGCAGCGTGCCGCCGTCCACCAGTTCCATCACCAGGAACACGTGCTCGCCGTCCCGGCCCTGGTCGTACACGCCCACCACGTGCGGGTTGTCCAGCCGGGCGGCCGCCCTGGCCTCCCGCTCGAAGCGCACCAGGAAGGTGGGATCGGCCGCGTACTGCGGGGTCATCACCTTGATCGCCACCGGCCGGTCCAGCCGCAGGTCCGTCCCGCGGTAGACCGTGGACATGCCGCCACGGGCCAGCCTGGGTCCGATCCGGTAGCGGCCCTCCAGGAGCACACCGGACAGCGACGGGGCGCGCGCGCCGCGAGGTTCGGCTCCACCGGTCGGCGCAGGGCCGCCCCCCGCAGACTCGTCCGGTGTACGCACGAGGCCAATCCTAGGGAGCGCCCCGAGCCGCGTCCGGGACTTCGAACGCGCCCCGGAATGTCGGCGTGCACGCGGGGCCCGTCACCGCCGTCGGCGCCCTGGTTACAGTGCAGCCGTGAGTGAAGCAGCCGGCGTCCCCGCGCCATCCCCGACGTTCCTGCCGGTACCCGACATCGCCGAGCGCCTCGGCCTGGTGGTGACCAAGGTGCACCAGTTGCTGCGGGATCGGGAGCTGATCGGCCTGCGGCGGAACGGGGTGCTGTGCATTCCGGCCGAGTTCGTCGACGACGGGGCGGTGGTCAAGGGCCTGCCCGGCACGATCACGCTGCTGACCGATGCCGGGTACGCGGACGCGGAGATCGTCGAGTGGCTGTTCGCCGATGATCCGTCGTTGCCGGGCAACCCGATCGGGGCGCTGCGGTCCGGGCGCAGCAAGGAGGTGCACCGCCGGGCGCAGACCTCCGGATTCTGAGGGGCGGGTGCATGGCCCGATAGGATTTCCCCCATGGTGACCGTGCGCGAACAGCTGGCCACCCCAGGACCGCACTTCTCGGTCGAGTTCATGCCGCCCCGCAGCGACGACGAGGAAGCCACCCTCTGGACCGCGGTGCGCCGCCTGGAGGCGCACCGTCCCGCCTTCGTGTCCGTCACCTACGGGGCGGGCGGTTCCCGACGCGACCGCACCATCCGGGTCACCGAGAAGATCGCCGTCGACACCACGCTGTTGCCGGTCGCGCACCTGACCGCCGTTGGGCACACGGTCGCCGAGCTGCGGCAGGTGATCGGCTCGTACGCGGCGGCGGGCGTGCACAACATCCTGGCGTTGCGCGGCGACCCGCCCGGCTCGGACCCGCAGGCGCCCTGGGTGCCGACCCCCGGCGGGCTGCAGCACGCCGACGAACTGGTGCGACTGTCGCGTTCCCTCGGATCCTTCTGCGTCGGCGTGGCCGCGTATCCCGGCAAGCACCCGCAGTCGCCGGACGCCGCCACCGACATCCACCACCTGGCGGGCAAGGTCGCTGCCGGCGCGGACTTCGTCATCACCCAGATGCTGTTCTCGGCGCAGGACTACGCCGGACTGCGGGATCGGGCGTCGGCGGCGGGCATCGACGTGCCGATCATCCCCGGCATCATGCCGGTGACGAGTGCCACGCGGCTGGCCCGGATCTGCCAGCTGTCCGGGCAACCGGTTCCGGCGGAGCTGGCCGCCAGGCTCGAGACCGTCGCCGACGATCCCGCAGCCGGCCGGGCGATCGGCTTCGAGCATGCGCTGACCATGTGCAGCGAGTTGCTGTCGCTGGGCGTGCCGTCGCTGCACTTCTACACGTTCAATCGCTCGAAGACGACGCTGGATCTGCTGGCCGCGCTGGGCATGGGAGCGCGACCGGCCGGTCCTGGCGCCGGTGCTCGTGCTGCCGAGCCGACCGGCGCCGGTGCTCGTGCTGCCGAGCCGACCGGCGCCGGTGCTCGTGCTGCCGAGCCGACCGGGCCGCCGGGCACGGCGCCCGTGCGGCCTGCCCTCGCACCGTTCTCCCGCTGACACCGAGAAGACCGCACGAGCCCCAGGGGGTGATGACGTGGATGTCCGGCTCCCTGCTGCATTCGGGCTCTCCGCGCTCATCCTGATCCTGGCCGTCATCGCGGTCCGGGTGTCTCGCCGGTTCGGCCTGCCCACCCTGCTGCTGTACCTGGGCATCGGCATGCTGTTCGGCAACGCAGGGCTGGGCATCGACTTCTCCAATACCCTGCTGACCGAACATCTCGGGCTGGCGGCGCTGGTGTTCATCCTGACCGAGGGCGGCCTGACCACCCGGTGGGCCAACGTGCGTCCGGCGCTCGGGCTGGGGGTGTGCCTGGCGACGGTGTCGGTGGTGGTGTCGATCGCGGTGGCCGGGACCGGCGTGCACTACCTGATGGGGTTCGACTGGCGCACGTCGCTGACCTGGGGCGCCGTGCTGTCCAGCACCGACGTCGCCGCCGTGTTCTCGGTGCTGCGCGGGGTGGGCGTGATGCCCCGCCTGGCGGCGGCGCTGGAACTGGAGTCCGGCCTCAACGATGCTCCGGTGGTGATCGCCGTGCTGCTGTTCGGCGGAACCGGGGCGATCACCTGGACGGCGCCGCTGCTGGTGATCTACGAGCTGATCGCCGGCGCCGCGATCGGGCTGGCCCTGGGGTTCGCAGGGGCGTGGTGGTTGCGTCGAGGAGCGCTGCCCGCCAATGGGTTGTACCCGCTGGCGACCATCGCGGTCGCGGCCGGGGCCTACGCGGCGGGGCAGTTCGCGCACGCGTCCGGATTCCTGGCCACCTACCTGGCGGAGCTGGTGCTCGGAAACAGCACCTTGCCGCAGCGATCCTCGCCGTTGTCCTGCGCCGCGGGCCTCGCGTG
>JBIQML010000473.1:0-4327 GCA_044463405.1 Nakamurella lactea
GGCACCCCGTCCCTGGTGAACGACAGGTGCAGGTGGCCGCCATTGCCGGCGCCGTCCTCGAACGGCATGGGGGAGAACGAAACCAGCAGGCCCCGCTCCCTGGCCACCCGACCGATCACGGCGCGGGCCAGCAGCACCGCGTCCGCCGCGGCCAGCGGTGGCGCCGGTGGCAGCGACAGCTCGTACTGGCCGATCCCGTACTCGGCGTGAATCTGCTCCACCGGGACGCCCGCGCCGTCGAGCCGATCGACGACGTCGGCGGCAAAGCCCGACAGGGCGGAGAATTCGCCCGCGCCGTAGGCGATCCAGCCGCCGCCGTCGTCGATCCGGGCGCCGGAGGCGTCCATCACGGTGAATTCCATCTCGAAACCGGCGAGCACGTCGATCCCGCTGCCGGCTATCCGGTCGGCCTGGCGCCGCGCGACGTCCCTCCAGCACAGCGACGACCGGTCGCCGTCCTGGGTGTGCACGTCCACCGGCGCCCAGGCGAACCCCTCGTCCAGGACCACGGCTGCGGCCAGGTCAGCGACCAGCCGCAGGTCGCCGGTGACGCCGATCTCCTCCGTCATCGCCACGTAGTTGTCCACACAGAACACCGGCCACGTCACCGACGCGCCCATGCCGGCCGTGCCGAACGCCTCCATGCGAGCCGCCGGGACCGCCTTGGCACGCAGCACACCGCCGGAATCCGAGATCATCCCGCACAGCAGCCGGGCACCGGCCGAGCGCAGCCGGGATGCATGGTCGCTGACGCCATCGGGGAGTGCCTGCACCGTGGTTCGCCCATTTCGTGAAGCCGGAGTATCTTGCGAATTGTTATACACGTTTCATCGCGTGCTGGGAAGGGGTCGGGCGATGTGTCGTCTGCTGGGCTTCGCGGCACGGTCGCCGGTTGCGGTGCGAGACGCCCTGGGGGCGCAGGACTTCGAAACGTTCACCGAGCTGACCCGGCTGCACGGTGACGGGTGGGGGATCGCGTGGGACGGTCCGGAGGGCATGACTCGCGTGGTGGCGCCCCGCGCAGCGCTGTCGGACCCGGACTATCAGCGGCTGTCCCGCCGTGCGCTGGGCACCGCAGGGCTCGTGCACCTGCGCTGGGCCACCGACGGCCTGGCCATCGCAACCGAGAACACGCACCCGTTCGTCGATGGTGATCTGGCCTTCGCGCACAACGGGAGCATTGCCCCGATACCGGAACTCGAGGCCATGCTCTCGGATGCCGGCCGCCGCGCGCTGCGCGGCAGCACCGACAGCGAGCGGTACTTCCAGCTGGTCCGCGAGCACATCGGACGGGCCGGCAGCAGCGTGGAGGGGGTGCACTCGGCGGTGACGGAGATGCTGGCGCGCTTCCGATCTGCCAGCATGAACGCCATGCTGTTGACCGGGGACGAGCTGATCGTGGTGCATGCCAGCAGCACCGCGACGCCCCCGCTGGACGACCTGCAGCATCTCTACCCGGGGCTGGTGGGCGCGCCGCCTGATCACGCGACCGCGTACTTCCAGCTGCGATACCGGTCCGACCAGGACGCCGTGCTGGTGGCCTCGTCCGGCGTCCCTGCGGAGCGCTGGACCGACCTGCCGGCGAACTCCCTGCTGGTGGTCAGCCGCCACGACCTATCCGTCCGTACTGTCGATCTCGCGCCGGTGGTGGCGCGCTGATGGCATCCGGGCCGGTGGCGCAGCGGTTGCACGACGGCATGGCCTCGTTGAGCCCGCAGGAGCGGCGCGCCGCCCGGGCACTGATGGCCGATTACCCCGGGGCAGGCCTGGGCACCAGCGCTGACCTGGCCAACGCCGCCGGCGTGAGCCCCCCGACGGTGATCCGGTTCGCCCGCGCGATCGGCTATACCGGGTTCGCCGACCTGCAGTCGGCGCTGCTCGCCGAGCTGACCGACCGGCGGGCGAGCCCGGTCAGCCGGTACGCCGCCGAGGGCGCCGACGGCGGCGCCGGCCACTGGCTCGACCATGGGCTCACGCTGACCTGTCAGGCGGTTCGCCGTTCGCTGGGTCACATCCCGCATGCCGAGGTCGACGCGGCCGTCGACCTGCTGTCCGACACAGGCAAGAGCGTCACCTGTGTTGGCGGACGTTATAGCGGCATCGTCGCGCAGTACCTGGCCATCCACCTGCGGCAACTACGCCCGGGGGTGACCAGCCGGTCCGACGCGCAGGGATTCGGGATGGCCTCGACCATCGACGCGGGACGCAAGGACGTCTACGTCATCTACGACATGCGCCGATACCAGCGGACCACCGTCGACCTCGCCCGGCGGCTGCACACCCGTGGGGCTCGGATCATCCTGATCACGGACCCCTGGCTGTCGCCCGCCGCGAGCGTCGCCGAAGTAGTGCTGCCGACTTCCGTGGAGTCCCCGTCACCGTTCGACTCCATGGCACCGGCGTTCGTCCTGACCGAACTCCTGATCGGCGCGGTGCTGACCAGGCTCGGCGAACCCGCCGCGCGGCGGATGTCCGAGTTCGAAGAGGCCAGCGACTACGAAATGCTGCCGTAGCGTGGACTACCTGCTCGGCTCCAGCACCGGGTCGGTCGAGGGCTCGGGTGGCCGCGCGGCCCATGTCTGCCTCATTTGCGGAATGGACAGCAGGATGTAGATGACGCCGCCGATGAGCGGCAGCGAGTGCCACAGGGTGTCGCCGGCGCCGAGCCCGAGGTAGAGGTTGATCCCGATGGTCAGGAAGAACGCGGCGATGGCTCGCCAATTGACCGCCGGCAGCCCCGAGAGCCCCGCCGGGTAGCGCATCCGCTGCACGATGAAGTAGTCGGCGATGATGATCGCGGGGATGGCCGGCAGCGCGTAGCCGACGTAGCCGATGAACGTCAGGAAGCTGGCGATGATGCCCTGGCTGATCCCGTAGAAGCCGATGCCGATGCCGATAATTCCCACGATGATGTTCGTGGCGGTCCGGCGCAGGCCGATCGCGTTGCTGGTGGCCAGGCTGGCCGCGTACAGCTCGTTCATCTCGACGGTGATGCTCTGCACCACGAACGCGATCGTCGCCAGCCAGGTCATGCCGATCAGCCCGAACGCGATGCCCAGGTCCGACGCTCCCAGACCCAGTCCGAGGATCAGGCCCAGCAGGTTGAAGCCCAGGTTGCCGACGAAGAACTCGGCGACCGTGGTGGTGACGACGGTGCCGGTGTTCCGCCCGAATCGCAGCAGGTCGGGCGTGATGGTCGCCCCGGCCAACCACTTCGCCACGCCCAGGCCGATGATCGCCGGCAGCGCCATCGCCCCGGCCTTTTGCGGGACAGCGTTCACGATCGCGCCGAAACCGCCGGCGTCGCTGACGGTGACGATGACGGCCACCACCACCAGGATGATCATCAGGGGGACGCCGAACCGGCCGACCCACTTGAGCCCGCGCTCGAACCCGAGCCCGGAGATGATCAGGAAGATGATGCCGAGGCCGACGCTGTAGCCGATCTGCCCGGCCAGCCCGGCCTTCGGGAACACGTCCACGGTGATGCCCAGGATGTAGCCGTAGAACGCCGCGATGATCACCGCCATCACCAGCGACGGGAGCCGGCTGCCCTCACGGCCGAAGGCGAACCGAGAGGACAGCGCGAACGTGGTGCGTTCCCGCACCCCGATGATCCCCATCAGGATGCTGATGACCGCGATGATCGCCGAGTAGGCGACCGCGATCAGCAACGCGTTGGTGAACGTGAAGTACAGGCCCAGCGTGTAACCGAAGACCAGGTCGGACGCGGAGACCGTGACGCCCATCCGGACCAGGGCGATGTCCCAGGTCGACTTGATCTGCGACTCCGGGACGGTCCGCAGCGAGTAGTCGTCGTACTTGTCGGCCACGTCCGCCGACACGTTGTCCTGCGGCGCCGCCGGTGAAGGTTTCGTGCTCATGCTGGGCCACCTCCGTGCTCGGGCGCCGGCTGTCGCGGCGCATGGGGGAATGCGGTGGCGGGGAATCCGCCATCGACGAAGATCACTTGGCCGGTGATGAAGTCGGCCTGCGTGCTGGCGAGGAAGCAGACGGCGTCGGCGACGTCGGCCGGTCGGCCCCACCGGGCCAGCGGCGTCTTGGTCAGCACCGCGGCCGACCGCTGCGGGTCGGCGACGCGGTCGGCGTTCAGCGGGCTGTCCAGGTATCCGGGTGCGACGGTGTTGACGCGGATGTGGCGGGCGCCGAGCGAGGCGGCGAACGTCGTGGTCAGGCTGTGCACCGCCGCCTTGCTCGCGGCGTACGCCGCCAGTTCGACGTCGGTGGTCCTGGTGACGACCGAGCCGATGGTGATGATGGCGCCGCCATCCGGCATGTCGCGGCTGGCGCCCAGCATCGCGAAGTA
>JBIQML010000474.1:0-4324 GCA_044463405.1 Nakamurella lactea
GCGGCCGTCGCCGTGGCCGAAGCGGGCATCCTGGACCGGTACGGCATCGAGCTGATCGGCGCCGACATCCCCGCCATTCAGCGCGGCGAGGACCGGCAGATCTTCAAGGACATCGTCCGCGAGGTCGGCGGGGACGTGCCGCGCTCCGCCGTCTGCCACTCGATGGACGAGGTGCGGTCCACCGTCGCCGACCTCGGCCTGCCGGTGGTGATCCGGCCGTCGTTCACCATGGGCGGCCTGGGTTCCGGGATGGCCCACACCCCCGAGCAACTCGACCGGCTGGCCGGCACCGGGCTCGCGGCCTCCCCGGTGCACGAGGTGCTGATCGAGGAGAGCGTGCTGGGCTGGAAGGAGTTCGAGCTGGAGCTGATGCGCGACGGCGCCGACAACGCCGTGGTGGTGTGCTCGATCGAGAACCTGGACCCGATGGGGGTGCACACCGGTGACTCCGTCACCGTCGCCCCCGCCATGACGCTGACCGACCGCGAGTACCAGGTGATGCGCGACATGGGGCTGGCCGTGCTGCGCGCGGTCGGCGTCGCCACCGGCGGCTGCAACATCCAGTTCGCCATCAACCCGGAGACCGGCCGGATGGTCGTCATCGAGATGAACCCCCGGGTGTCCCGGTCCTCGGCGCTGGCCTCCAAGGCGACCGGCTTCCCGATCGCCAAGATCGCCGCCAAGCTCGCCATCGGCTACACGCTGGACGAGATCGCCAACGACATCACCAAGGCCACCCCCGCGGCGTTCGAGCCGGCGCTGGACTACGTGGTGGTGAAGATCCCGCGGTTCACCTTCGAGAAGTTCCCCGGCGCGGATCCGGAGCTGACCACCACCATGAAGTCGGTGGGGGAGGCGATGGCGATCGGCCGGTCGTTCGCCGAGGCGCTGGGCAAGGCCATGCGCTCGGTCGAGACCGCCGCGGCGGGCTTCTGGACCGGCAACGACCCCGACGGCGGTGACGTGGATCGGCTGCTGGCGTCGATCCGGGTACCCACCGACGGCCGGCTGTACGACATCGAGCGGGCTCTGCGCTTCGGTGCCACCGTCGAGCAGGTGCACGAGGCCACCGGCATCGACCCGTGGTTCCTGGACCAGATCGCGCTCATCCAGTCCGTGGGCGGCCGGGTGGCCGACGCCGCCGAGCTGGACGACGACCTGCTGCGTTCGGCGAAGCGATACGGCCTGTCCGACGCGCAGATCGCCCGGCTGCGCGCCGATGCCGGTGATGCCGCGTTGGGCACCGAGGCGGCGGTCCGGGCGCACCGGCATGCCGCCGGGATCCGCCCGGTCTACAAGACGGTGGACACCTGCGCCGCCGAGTTCGAGGCACGGACCCCGTACCACTACTCGGCCTATGAGTCCGACCCGGACGCCGAGACCGAGGTGGCTCCGCAGCGCGACCGGCGCAAGGTGATCATCCTGGGATCCGGGCCGAACCGGATCGGGCAGGGCATCGAGTTCGACTACTCCTGCGTGCATGCCGCGATGGCACTGCGGGACGCCGGGTTCGAGACCGTGATGGTCAACTGCAATCCGGAGACGGTGTCCACCGACTACGACACCTCCGACCGGCTGTACTTCGAGCCGCTCACCGCCGAGGACGTGCTGGAGGTCGTGGCCGCCGAACAGGAATCCGGCGAGGTGGCCGGGGTGATCGTGACGCTCGGCGGGCAGACCCCGCTCAAGCTGGCGCCGGTGCTGGCCGAGGCGGGGGTGCCCATCCTGGGTACCCAGCCGGAGGCCATCGACCTGGCAGAGGACCGCGGCCGGTTCGGCGAGCTGCTGCGCGAGGCAGGGCTGCCGGCCCCCCGGTTCGGCATGGCCACCACCTTCGACGAGGCCCGGGCGGTGGCCGAACGCATCGGCTACCCGGTGCTGGTGCGTCCCTCCTACGTGCTCGGTGGCCGGGGCATGCAGATCGTCTACGACGAGCAGGCGCTGGCCGACTACATCTCCGGCGCCACCGAGATCACCGCCGACCACCCGGTGCTGGTCGACCGGTTCCTGGACGACGCCATCGAGATCGACGTGGATGCGCTGTGCGACGGCAGCGAGGTGTACCTGGGCGGCGTGATGGAGCACATCGAGGAGGCCGGGGTGCACTCCGGTGACTCGGCGTGCGTGCTGCCGCCGATCACCCTGGGACAGGGCGACATCGATGCGGTCCGTGCGCACACCGAGGCCATCGCGCTGCGCGGCGGGGTCCGCGGGCTGCTGAACGTGCAGTACGCGCTGAAGGGCCAGACGTTGTACGTGCTGGAGGCCAACCCGCGCGCGTCCAGGACGGTGCCGTTCTCCTCGAAGGCGACCGCGGTGCCGCTGGCCAAGG
This sequence comes from Nakamurella lactea, assembly GCA_044463405.1. Taxonomy (GTDB): domain Bacteria; phylum Actinomycetota; class Actinomycetes; order Mycobacteriales; family Nakamurellaceae; genus Nakamurella; species Nakamurella lactea_B. The sequence continues at coordinate 2,333 of JBIQML010000474.1, forward strand.
CCGCGGCCAGGATCATGGCCGGCGCGACTATCGCCGGGCTGCGCGCCGAGGGGTTGCTGCCCTCGTCCGGTGACGCGGGATCGTTGCCGCCCGATGCGCCGGTCGCTGTGAAGGAGGCGGTGATGCCGTTCCACCGGTTCCGCCGCCCGGACGGCACCGGGGTGGACACCGTGCTCGGGCCGGAGATGCGCTCCACCGGCGAGGTGATGGGCATCGACACCGCCTTCGGCCCGGCGTTCGCCAAGTCCCAGACGGCGTCCTACGGTTCGCTGCCCACCTCCGGCACGGTGTTCGTGTCGGTGGCCAACGCGGACAAGCGGGCCATGGTGTTCCCCACCAAGCGGCTGGCCGACCTGGGCTTTACCGTGCTGGCCACCGAGGGCACCGCGGCCATGCTGCGACGCAACGGCATGGACGTGTCGGTGGTGCGCAAGCACTTCCAGGGGCCGGACAATGTGGTGGACGCGATCCGGGCCGGCCGGATCGACCTGGTGATCAACACCCCGTACGGGCACTCCGGCACGCGCACCGACGGGTACGAGATCCGCACCGCCGCGGTGGCCGCGGACATCCCGTGCATCACCACGGTGGCCGGTGCCGCGGCCGCGATCCAGGGCATCGAGGCGGCCATCCGGTCCCAGGTGCACGTCGCGCCCATCCAGGCGCTGCACGCCAAGCTACGGGCGGACCGGAACGCGCGGCCGGGCGCCGCGGTCGATGGGCGGCCCGGCGAACCGCCGGCCAACGGCGGCGGCCCGCGCGGTGTGAACGCCGACGCCGCGGCGGTGACGGTGGCGGATGTGCCGGTTGCGGATGTGACGGTCGCCGCCGGATGAGCCTCGCCGCGACCGCCTACCCCAGGCTGCTGCGGCCGGTGCTGTTCCGCCTCGGCGGCCCCGATGCGGAGGCCGCGCACCGCCGCACCCTGGGCATGCTCGTCCGGATCTCGCGCCGCCCCATGGCGCTGCGCGCGCTGGCCCGGCTGCTCGGCGCCGACCGTGCTCCCCGCACCGTGTTCGGGCTGGACTTCCCGTCACCGGTGGGGCTGGCGGCCGGGATGGACAAGGACGGCGTCGCGCTGGCCGCGTGGCCCGCCCTCGGGTTCGGGTTCGTGGAGGCCGGTACCGTCACCGCCGTGCCGCAAGCCGGCAACCCCCGCCCCCGGGTGTTCCGGCTGACCGGGTCGGACGCCCTGATCAACCGGATGGGATTCCCCAACGACGGTGCCGCGGCGCTGGCCCGGCGGATCGCGCGCACCGGCCCGATCGGGGTGCCGCTGGGGATCTCGCTGGGCAAGTCCAAGGTGACCCCGGTGGCCGATGCGGTGCCCGACTACCTGACCTCGCTGCGCGCGGTGCACGCCCACGCCGACTACGTGGCGGTCAACGTGTCCTCGCCCAATACCCCGGGGCTGCGCGGGCTGCAGGACCGCGGGGCGCTGGACGAACTCGTGGCGGCGCTGGTCGCCGAGGCCCGCGCGCTGGCATCGGCTGCCGTGCGCGGCGGGGCGCCGGTGCCGGTGCTGGTGAAGATCGCGCCCGACCTGACCGACGACGCGATCGCCGACGTGCTCGCCGTGTGCGCCGATCAGGGGGCGGCCGGGGTGATCGCGGTGAACACCACGCTGTCCCGGGACCGGCTGGACGGCGCCGACGCAGCGATGGCTGCGCAGGCGGGGGGCCTGTCCGGCCGGCCGCTGGCCGCGCGCGCGCTGCAGGTGGTGCGCTTCGTGACCGCGCACACCGACCTGCCGGTGATCGGCGTCGGCGGGATCTCCGGTGTCGACGCCGGGCTGGCGATGCTGGACGCCGGGGCGGCGTTGCTGCAGATCTACACCGGACTGATCTACGCCGGGCCGGCCCTGGTCGGCGATCTCACCCGCGCCGCCGCGCCCCGGACGCCGCATGGATCAACTTCTCCAGCAGGCACGAAGTTGGTCCCATCAGCCACTCCCGTCACAAATGGAGGACGTTGATCCATGCCGGAGAAGTT